>JAFLJU010000050.1 GCA_022712835.1 Desulfobacteraceae bacterium | reverse complement strand
CCTTGCACCTCCTGGGTACTCCTACCATGGGGTCGGAGATTTTGACGTGGGGAAAAAAGGGTTTGGCGTGGCCAATTTCACAGAACGATTTACCCAGACGGATGTGTTTAAAAAATTGGCAGATCTGGGGTATATCTCTTTTCGATATGATCGGGGCAATGATCTGGGGGTGCGGTTTGAACCATGGCACATTGAAGTGGTATCATAACTATTTGAAATTATAAATCAAAAATAAAAGATCTCCTTGCCATTAATTTCAAAGCATGAACCATTTGATATGCGTTTTATTGCGGTTGGACTATCACTATCACCAGTATGGTTTAGTTAAATGTTTTTGAAGGGACAAAAAGAATTCTCTTTATATCTATTTAAGTTTAGTATAACCAAAGAAGGAGACATTCAACCAAACATACTTGATATGGAGGCTTGATCAGACAGCTAAAATGGATTCAATCAATATCCTCATAGTGGATGAAGACCCTGTTATCAGACAGATGGTTCCCCTGGCCATTGAGTCTCTTTACCACAGTTTTAAAACAGCCAAAAATGGTATGGAAGCGCTTTCTCTGATAAAGAAAATTGATTTCGATATTGTTATTGCTGATATCAACAGCCCTGAACTCAATGGTATTGATTTGATGTCTGAAACCCAAAAGATAAAACCACAAACTGTTTTTATGATCCTCACCGGATACAGCAGGGACTATTCTTATGAGAGGGTCATGGGAGCGGGAGCCAAGGATTTCATTAGAAAACCATTTACCAATGAGGAACTGAAAAATAAGCTGGTACGGATTATTGATGAATGTAAAATGGAAAAAGAAAACATACAGCTTTTACAGCAACAAAAAGAGCTGAACATACAGTTGGCGGCAATTCTATCGGTGTCTTCCGACCTGGCATCGGAATTGGGATTTGACCGCTTATTTCCTCTCATAATTAGTAAAATTACTAAAATAATGGCTGCAGAAAGAACAAGTCTTTATATTTTGGATCGAGATAAGCAGGAGATCTGGACCAAGGTAGCAGAACGCATTGATATAATCCGCTTGCCATTGGGTGAAGGAATAAGTGGACGGGTTGCCCAGACCGGCGAGCTGCTCAATATAGAGGATGCCTGGGAACTTCCCTATTTCAACAAAGAGTTTGACAAGAAAAACAATTTTAGGACACGATCCGTATTATGCCTTCCCATTAAAAACCATGACGGAGAAAAAATTGGTGTTCTTCAGGTAATCAATAAAAAGAATAAAGACCGTTTTGATGCCAGGGATGAAATATTTTGTAAGGGGCTGGCATCCCAGGTCGGAATTGCATTGGAGAATGCCCTTTTACACGATGAACTCAAGCTCTCATTTGATAGTTCCATCCAGACATTATCGGCAACGGTGGATGCCAAACATCCCTTAACCGCGGGTCATTCTCTGAGGGTAACTGAGTATGCCCTTGTGATTGCTAAAAAAATGGGTTTGGAACAGAATGAATTAGACAATTTAAACTATGCGGCACTTCTTCACGATATTGGTAAAATAGGCATCAGTGATGATATTTTGCTGAAAAATGGTCCTTTTACACCAGCAGAACGAGCTGAAATGAACGCTCATCCCAAAAAAACAAAAGAGATTCTTGATAAATTTCATTTTCCAAAGGCCTTGCAGCATGTATCTCAAATAGCCGCAAGTCACCATGAAAAGGTAAACGGTAAGGGATATCCCAAAGGGTTGAGTGGCGATCAATTGCCCTTGGGCTCCAAGATAATTGCCGTAGCCGATGTCTTTGATGCGCTAACTTCCCCGAGAGATTACCCCAAATATGCCTTTGGAAAATCCTTGGATTGTGACATTATGCCTTTGACTAAAGTGATCTCAATTCTTAAAAAAGATGCTGGCAGCCACTTTGATACAACAGTTGTCGCAGCATTTTTGAGTTGTCTGCCCGAAATCCTTTCTCACCACAGAGGTGGGCGATTCCAACCGGAATATGTGGACGAGATGATTAATTTTTTGAATTCATCAGACCCTTTGGGGTAAGAAAAATCCTGTTTTTTTAAAATCTCATGATAGTCCAAAATTAAAATCGCCTGGTTCGGCTCTCTTCCGTTTATAACGGTATCATTTAAATTTTCTAAATATGGAAAAGAATCAGACAATTGATATTTTACTTGTGAGGCAGGCGGGATGCTTCGGTTTATTGGAGGTCTGTTCATATTAACCTCTGATATTCATCAGGGTTAAGTAAAAAAAACCGCCTATGGCAGGAAACCTTTGATGCTGTGGTTATATATGGATGCAGCCGGATTTTGGGATATTTCCTTGGCAAGAGCCATGAACGCCAGGAGCAGGCCGGACTTGTGGCTAAAAAGCCCAAGGGCCGCATGTTGTCAAATGCTGGGTCTGTCAGATCCCTGGATTTTCCGTTTAAATAATTAAACCTGATATTTGTAAGGTTGAATGAATATTTGAGTGTTTTTCTTGATTTTTCCTTACAAACTTGTATAGCATTGTTCAACAATTAGACTGCCTTGATACGAGGGTTAGTACAATCAGGTCGGTTGAAAGTGGCCTTTGAAAGGCCAGAAAGTAGCCGGTGGAAATTACATCGGACAATGCTATAAATTTTTGAAAGGATACAAAAATGGCTAACATTCCAACAACAACCCTTTTCCCGATGACAGACGACACCATTGATCTTACTACGAACGGGTCCTATTGGATTCTGGATTCCAATAAAACCATGACCTGGTCTATGTCCCAGGGCCTTACAGGTGAAGGCTGGGTACAAGGCAGTTTTCGGCGGTATATTTGAAACAATTTCTCAGTATATTGATGTGGATTTTGACTATGCCGGCTCTTTTTCAGATCCCCATGAAGCCTATGCAGGGGGAAGCAATTTTGATATTTCCATCACCACCTTTGATAAAACCGGCGATTATGCAGCTATGTGTGGTTTTCCCTATCTTCAGTGGGAAGATTATGCCGGGGCTTCGGGGGATCTTTTTGTAAACGGAGCAGACGCGTTATCCAATGGGCCAACGGAACCCGGCAGTTTTAACTGGTCATTATTTTTGCACGAAATAGGGCATGGGCTTGGGCTTAGACATCCCCATGACGACGGGGGTACCGGGAGACCGACTTTTATAG
>JAFLJU010000566.1 GCA_022712835.1 Desulfobacteraceae bacterium | reverse complement strand
CAAACCCGGTCTTAAAAATATGCCGATTTTTTTCTGCCACGGCCTGAATCGCCTTGTCCTTTATTTGTTTAGTATTCAGTGCATTTTCAATGGATGCCAGCCTTTGGGTGATCTGAATTTTCAAATCGTCCAGGCTTAAGGCCACATCCGTTGCTTTTTTCAGGCCTGTCACTTCAGAATTCAAAAGAGTCTCAAACCCTGAATTGGATGAAAACAGGGAACTTGTCTGTTCATAGGAGGTGTTGAGTTTTCCCTCAATATCCAGAATTTTGCCCACAATATCCTGGACAAAGGAATTTACTTTTTCCCAATCCTGGTTGGTTTCGGCAATATAGACAAAAACCAGCTTAAAAATGCTTTCCCGGATATCGGTGATGTCACCGGTATCGGCGGCACTTAATATTCTGGTGGTTACAGTGTCCATCCGGGATGCATATTTGCTGTCGAGAATTGATCTAAGCGTGTTTAAAATCTCTATATAACTTTGCTTGAATTCATCAATAAAATTATTAGAAGAAGATTTGCCTAACAAACCAAACATCCCTTTTTTCTTTTTTACCGCAACCGGTCCGATACCTTCCTTAAGCATAGCTGTTTTCAATTGCTCAAAAATATAAGCAATTTTTACAGAAGTAGCACCCTTTTTTAGTGCAGAACTCAAATCACGACATACCCTTGAAAAGGCATTGTCCCCTGCTGCCACCGTATCGATAATGAGGGGGAAATACTTTCGATAAAGCCTGTCCTGATTTTCATATTTTTCTTCAATGGTATCCAGCTCTTTTAGCAGGCTATCCTTTTGAGATTGAAGTTTTTTAATCTGCTCCTTCAATCCTATTATTTTATCATCCAATTGATTTGCCATGACACATTTTCCCCTTCAAACAAAATTTTCTTTTCTTTATTTTTATCGGTTGGTGCTAAGAAAGTAAAGCAACAATCTCATTTATCCTTAGGATCTTGCTAATTTCTCTATCTTGCTAATTTAAGTGGTCTTGTTAATTTGATTGCGTCTTGTCTTGATTCTGGATACTAAAAATTGTAAAAGATCATACACGCTTAACTTATAAAGTTAATTTTCATACGATTTAGGGAGAAACAATTGGTTTTTAATATATTCAAAAAAAAAAGCGATGCGCCAGACAATAATAAAAAGCCGGAAGAAACACCAAAAGACACGGACAAGGGGATATTTTCCCGGTTAAAAACGGGCTTGAGCAAAACCCGGGCCGTTCTGAATACAGATATCAATGAACTGTTTGTGGCGACCAAAGAAATTGATGACAACCTGTTTGAAGAACTTGAAGAACTGTTGGTGACCTCGGACCTTGGCATGGACATCACCATGGCAATGATGGAACAAATCCGCAAAAAAGCCAAACGACTGAAAACCGCCGATGAACTTAAACAGGTGTTGAAAGATGAACTGATGGGGTTATTCCCTGACACCATACCCCCTGCCACGGAACCCGTGCTTACGAAACCCCATGTCATCATGATGGTCGGAGTGAATGGAACCGGGAAAACCACCACATTGGGTAAACTTGCCATGAAATATACCCGCCAGGGTAAAAAGGTGCTCATTGCAGCCGCCGATACCTTCCGGGCAGCGGCAATTGAACAGGTGGAAGTCTGGGCAGACAGAGCCGGTGCCAGCATTGTCCGACACAAAGAGGGCGCAGACCCGGCAGCAGTTGCCTATGATGCCGTGGAAGCTGCCATAGCAAGGGGAGTGGACATCGTTCTCATTGATACGGCCGGCCGCCTCAACACCCAAAAAAATCTCATGGAAGAATTGAAAAAAATCAAGCGCTCGGTCAATAAAAAACTGGCCGGCGCTCCCCATGAAGTGCTGATGGTCCTGGATGCTACCACAGGCCAAAATGCCATCTCCCAGGCGACCACCTTCCATTCAGCTGTTCAAATTACAAAGCTTGCCCTTACCAAGCTGGACGGAACCGCAAAGGGGGGAATCGTCGCTGCCATTGCAAGCACCATGGACCTTCCCATCGCCTATATCGGTGTGGGGGAAGGGGTGGATGACCTCCAGGACTTTGATTCACAACAATTTATCAATGCCTTGTTTGACTAAAAACTTTGTTTGACTGATCTCTCCGGAACAACATCCCCATGTTATGGGGGCAATAATCAAGGAAAATCTGCCATGTTTGGAATTGAAAACTATACCGGCTTTATCATTGCCGCCGTCATCCTCAACCTGACCCCGGGGGTGGACACCATGTACATTCTTACCCGATCTGTTTCCCAGGGCAGACGGGCAGGCCTGTTTTCCGTTGCCGGCATCATTACCGGCTGTGTGGTCCATGTCCTTTGCGCCGCCTTTGGGCTGTCCCTGATCCTGTCCACCTCGGCAACCGCTTTTACCATCATCAAATGGGCAGGCGCAGGTTATCTGATTTTCCTGGGTCTAAAAACCCTCATGGACAAACAAACTGCCTTTGAAACCGTCGGCAATAAATTTCAATCCAGGGATCTTAGGAAAATCTATCGCCAGGGGGTGATCACCAATGTGCTGAATCCAAAGGTGGCCCTTTTTTTCCTCTCTTTTTTACCCCAGTTTATCAACTCCCAGGCGGTTACCGGGCCATTGCCCTTCCTGCTCCTTGGGGGTACCTACCTTGTGACCAGCAGTATCTGGTTCATGATTTTGACCGGGACGGCTGCCCTCATGACCGATACCTTGAGAAACAACCAGCGCATCGGGCTTATCCTGCAGAAAATTTCAGGCATCATTTTCATCGGCTTTGGGTTAAAGCTGGCCTTTGATTCAAAATAAATTTTTTCCCCATTATCTGTTTTTTTCCTTTGCCCGGCTCCCTCTTTAAATGGTAATATGAAACTCACTTACGATCGGCAAAATTTTTCACCCTATTTACACATTATTATCCTGTAAGGTGACCATGATTTTTTTTTCAATTCGAACAAAGCTTATTATCGTTCTCAGCCTGATTCTTTTGTCTGGTTTTTTCCTGACAAATGTGATTTCCTACCAGGCCTCCAAAAAATCGGTCAAAACCAGTATCATTGAAAACAGCCTCCCCCTTGCCCGGGACAATATCTATTCAGAAATTCAAAAAGATTTGGCTCGGCCCATCTTTGTCTCCTCTCTCATGGCCAATGACACCTTCTTAAAAGATTGGATTCTTGCGGGTGAAAAAGACCCGGCCCATATCCAAAAATATCTATTGGAAATCAAGGATAAATATCAGTTTTTCAGTTCCTTTTTTGTGTCAGACATCACCCAAAATTATTATCACTTTAAAGGGGCTTTAAAAAAAATAAGTCCCGATGACCCCCATGATATCTGGTATTACAATTTCAAAGAGTTATGGGTGGATTATGATTTGAATGTGGATACCAATGAAGCAGAACTCAATCACCTGACCATTTTTATCAACCACCGGCTGGAAGGATATGACCATACACTTTTAGGCGTTGTGGGGGTGGGGCTTGATTTTGACCGGGTGGCGACCCTGATGGATTATTACAAAGAAAAATATAACCGAGATGTTTATATGGTCAGTCCCGACGGATTGATCCAGGTCCACACGGACAAATCCAAAATCATCACCCAGTCCATTTTTGATACAAAAGGGCTTGGATCCATCGCCCAAAGCATCCTTGATTCCAAGGATGCCCCTTCCTTTTTTGAATATGATTCTGATAAAACCCATATTCTGCTGACCAGCCGGTTTATCAATGAACTTGGATGGTATCTCATTGTGGAGCAGGATGAAACCCTGGCCCTTAAATCCATTAAAAACACCTTTGTCAAAAACTTTTTCATCAGTCTTGTCATCACATTTGCCACCATTGCTTTTGCCATCCTGGTGATCAACTATTTCCAACGGCAGCTGGAAGTCATGGCCAACACGGACAAACTGACCCAGGCTTACAACCGGAATGAATTTGAACGACGGTTCAAGTACATGACCAACCTTAACCGGCGGGAACCTGTGGACATGTGTATCATCCTCTTTGATCTGGATCATTTAAAACAGGTCAATGATACCCATGGCCATCTGTTTGGTGATACCGTAATCAAGACCGTGTCCCAAATCGCCGCCCAGGCCATCCGCCAGAAGGACCTGCTGGTTCGCTGGGGCGGAGATGAGTTTGTTCTCCTGATCTTCAGCGATATGGAACCCACGAGACAAATCGCTGAAAGACTCAGAACCGCCATTCATACCCACAATTTTTATGCAAAGATGCCCCCAAATATTGACACAGAAAAGCAGCGGGTTACCATCAGCTCCGGCATTGCCAAATATAGGAAAAATGAAACGCTCAAGGACTGGATCAATCGGGCGGACAAGGCGCTGTATGAAGCCAAGGAAAAAGGGAAAAATTGTATCCAGGAAGCCCCTGGGGAAAGATAAACAAACCATCTGCACGGAAAGGAGTGTCAAATGAAACTTTCACGCGATGAAATCAAAATGAAACTTAGGGAGTGGAACCTGGCCTGGAATAACCACAATCTTGCCAAGGTCATGGACCTCTTCCATGAGGATGTTTTTTTTGAAAACTGGACAGGTGCCTATGTTAAGGGGAAAAATAATCTTGAAAATGTCTGGACCTCTTGGTTCGAGAACCATGGCAATTTCAGATTTTTAGAAGCGGAGACCTTTGTGGATGTGCAAACACAAAAAGTATTGTATCGCTGGGTGCTTGAATGGCCGTCAATGGAACCCGGGTTTGAAGACAAGCAGGAGATAAGAAAAGGGGTGGATGTCCTCCATTTCAAGGATGGTAAAATCATTAACAAACTCACCTTTACCAAAACAACCCTTGAAATTGATAACAAACGATATGCTCTCCACCTTTAATAAGATTTGATAAAAAATTATCTGCTCCTGTATCCTATCGCCGGAATAACAAGCGTTTGATTCCCTAACCGGGAACCTCAATGGAACCGCCTCAAGTAAAGCCGCTGCCTGCGGTGCAGGCATAGCAATGATTTCCCACGGCAATCTCCTGATGTTTGAAATCAAAGGTGGTAAGTTCGCTGATGTGGGTTCTGACATTGCTCTTGGGCAACCCGGCAGCCAGGTTAAAATCACAATCATAAAGATAACCGTCCCATGCGATGGATATCAGATGGCGGCACATCAATCCCTCCACGGTGCAGGGATTAAATCCCTTGTACAGGGAGTTCAGATACGTGTCATAATTCCCTTTTTTTTTCAACCAGGTTTCAAACCGTCCCAGTGGCATGTTGGCAAAGGTAAACAATTGGTTGAAAACAATTCCCCATTTATCTTTGAGTACCTTTCGAAACCGTTTTTGGGCGGTGGCCTGATCCGTGGGCATGAATGCGCCAACAGGATTGGACACCAGATCCAGGACAAGACCGGTCCCCTCTTTCCCAAACCCCATTTCGTTAAGGTATTTCAAGGCCTTAAGGCTCTTGTCAAACACCCCTTCTCCCCGCTGGGCATCGGTCTGGGAAAGGTTCAGGGAAGGCAGGGAAGAAACAATGGTCACCTTATGTTTTACCAACAACGAAAGAAGCGTCGGATCATCGGCATCATAAAGCGCACTCAGGTTGGACCGCAGCATAATGATCCGGGCCAG
>JAFLJU010000494.1 GCA_022712835.1 Desulfobacteraceae bacterium | reverse complement strand
CCATGAGAGTCAAGGATGAAATAAAACAGGATGCCCTTTTTGAGGCCACGGTAAAACTGGTCAATGAAATCGGCTTTGCGGCAAGTTCGGTATCCAAGATTGCCAAACAGGCAAGTGTTTCTCCGGCCACCCTCTATGTCTATCATCAGAACAAAGAGGAACTGCTGGTCTCCACCTATATCCGGATCAAACAGCTCATGGGGCATTCGGTTCAGGAAAACTTTGATGACAGCCAGCCCATCAGGGATATTTTAAAACAGGTCTGGGCCAATATATTCTCCTTTGTAGGGGAACATCCGGCCTATTTCCAGTATATGGAGCAGTTTTCCAACTCCCCTTACAGTGACCTGGTGAACAAGGAAGAGGTAGAGGCCTATTTTGAACCGGTGATCCGGATCATCCTGACGGGCATTGAACTAAAGATTATAAAAAATGTTAATTTAGATATTCTATCCGCCTTTATTTTCTTTCCCATCATGGCCCTGGCCAACCCCCGTCATTGCAAGAACTTTGAATTAAGCCAGGAAAATATGGAAACAGCCTTTAACCTGGCCTGGGATGCTATCCGCCGATAACCACGGCGATAATCAATAATTTATACTGAAAATAAATGAATATTCACTTAAAGAAACTTTTATTCTATTTGATCTTAACAGGAGCCATCATGATCACAACAGCCCATGCCCTGGACACCCTGCCCATGCCCGGACACAAGGACAATAAGTTCTACACCGATGTCAATCCCCTGACCATGGGTCTTGGTGAGACATTGTCCACCAGTATAAAATTCCTCTTTGAACGAAAAAACCGGACGCCCAAGGTCAGGCTGCCGGTTCAGCAGACCGATCTTACGCCTTTCAGCCGCCGGGAAAAAGGTGAGTTCAACAGCACCTGGCTGGGGCATTCCTCACTGATGATCAATATGGACGGTTTCAGAATCTTGCTGGATCCGGTGTTTGAGCAAAAGGTATCCATTGTGGGGCCCAAACGCTTTAACGGCCCGGCCCCTATGGATATAAACGATCTTCCTGCCGTTGATCTGGTGATCATCTCCCATGACCACTACGATCATTTGAATAAATTCACCATAAAGAGGATACGAGATAAGGTAAGTCTTTTTATGGTGCCCCTTGGCGTGGATGCCCATTTGAAATCCTGGGGGGTTCCCGAAGAGAAGATCATTGCCATGAACTGGTGGGATTCCCATGTGACTGCCAAAGGGTTGAAAGTAACCGCCTGCCCGTCCCAGCATTTTTCCGGCCGGGGTCTGATGGACAGGAACAAGACCCTCTGGGCCTCCTGGGCAATTGAATCCCCGTCCCATAAGATTTTCTTCTCCGGCGACTCCGGATATTTCAGCGGCTTTGCCACCATTGGTAAGGCCCTGGGCCCCTTTGACATGACCTTTATGGAATGCGGGGCCTATGATCCCTCATGGCACGGGGTACACATGTATCCCGAAGAAACGGTAAAGGCCCATCAGGATCTTGGGGGAAGAATTCTTCATCCCATTCACTGGGGAACCTTTAACCTGGCCCTCCACCCCTGGTACGATCCCATGATGCGGCTGAAAACAGCGGCGAATGCATCCGGCGTAACCATTGCCACCCCCATGGCAGGCCAGACCGTTGATTTTAATACCCTGGGATCCACCTGGTGGGAAGCCCCCATGCACGAAACCCTATCGGAAAATAAGGAGCGATAATGATACAAGGAAACTTAGGACAGCAAAGGGGAGAGTTTCTTCTTATTCTAAAAACCTCAATATCGGGTCATAGTGCTGTTTGGTGTGCAATCCTGGTGCATGACCGCAATCGGGTATGGTGATGATTTCCATATGGTGATGGATCTGCTTCATCCGGTTGACAATGTCTATGGTCAGTACATCAGACTGTCGTCCGTGCATCAGCATGACCGGGCATGCCACCTGTTTGAATGATTCCCACAGGTCGGTGACCGGTACTATTTCATCTGAAATCTGTATGATATCCGGGTCAAAATGTACGGTAAATTTCCCATTGTCCCGTCTACGAAGAGAGGAGCGGGTCATCTGAAACCATTGTTCCCCGGTCCGCTCTCCCATGGGAAGATAAAGCACTTCTAGATAGACTTGATATTCCAGGAACGTATTGAATTCCGGTTGTACACCAGACACATAGTCAATGATTCGCTGGAGGGCTTGGGCAGGAATTTCAGGGCCGATATCATTTATGACCAAGCGCTGTATTCGATTTTTTAAAAGGCCGCTTGCCAGGATGATCCCGAGAATTCCGCCCATGGAGGTGCCCAGCCAGTCCAAAGTGTGAACTTTAAAATACTCGCATATAGCCATGGCCATGGTGACATAATTGGGATAGTTGTATTCTTTGACAGGATATTTGGCCCACTGGGAGAGTCCCCGCCCCAGGGTATCCGGGCAGAGCACCCGGTATTTTTTTGAAAGAAGCTGTGCAATGATGTCAAAATCAGAGCCGTTTCTGGCAAGACCGTGCCAACAGACAATGGTTTTTTCTTCCTTGGGATTGTACACCCTTACATGGATACTGCGATCGTTAATGGAGATAAATTCTGATATTGTTGTCATAACAGATCCTTCATTGTTTTAATTTGTTGAGACAGGATAGACACTCAGCTTTGACCGGATAGTACCGATCACTCCTTTGGGAAAAAAGATCACCACCAGAACAAAAAGAATACCAAAATACAACTGCCACCGGTCTGCCATGTTTTGGACAATGATGTTTTCCGGAGCCAGGGCA
>JAFLJU010000295.1 GCA_022712835.1 Desulfobacteraceae bacterium | reverse complement strand
ATTTCGCCTTTAAGAAATATAGTCTCTTGCTGTTTTTCTGCAGATATCTGTGGAACTGCAGAAATTAAAGCCTTGGTATATGGATGAGCCATCTCATTGAATATATCTTTTGTTTGTCCCATTTCTACAATTTTTCCAAGATACATGACCGCCATATCATCTGACATATACTTTACCTGGTTTAAATTGTGGGAAACCCATAAATAGGTTATATCCATTTCATCCTGGAGATCCTGCATTAAATTTAAGACGGTAGCAGCAGTAGAGATATCAAGCCCTGAAGTTGGCTCGTCTGCCATGATAAAAGTGGGGTTAAGAGCTATGGCCCTAGCCACACCAATGCGACGTGCCTGCCCTCCTGAAAACTCATTGGGAAATTTTACAGCAGAGTCAGGATCAAGGTTTACGGCAAGCAAAAGTCTTTCAACCTCATCAAAAAGTTTATCATTATCAAGATCACCATGTGCTTTCATTAACAAAGGCTCTGCAATGATCTGGCCAACTGTCATACGCGGGTTCATGCAACCGTATTGATCCTGGAAAATCAATTGGGCGTTCTGACGAAATCCCATCAGCTCAGTTGAGTTCATTTTCAAAACATCTTTATCCTGGAAAAGAATCTCGCCTGAAGTTGCCTTTACAAGCCTGAAAATAGTATTACCAAGAGTTGATTTGCCGCATCCGCTTTCACCTACGAGTCCAAACGTTCTTCCTTTTTGGATTGTGAGGCTGACATCATCAACAGCATGGACTGTTTTTAAACCCTCGCCAAAAAGTTTTGATAATAATCCCTTGTTTTGATAAAAATATGTTTTTAAATTATTTATTTTTATTAAATCCATTGCAGCCGTTTCCTCCCTCGTTTGATGTCCAGGAAACATGCTGAAAAATGCCCAGGTGTGACTTCTTCCATGGGCGGGACCTCTTTTTTACAGATAGCCTCCACAAATTTACAGCGTGGATGAAAAGAGCACCCCGGTGGTAAATTATCTAAAGGCGGCACAAATCCCGGGATTGACAGCAGACGCTTCCCTCTGTCCTGCCGGCTTGGCATGGATTCAAGGAGCGCTGCTGAATAAGGATGGGACGGAGAGCCAAACACATCTTTGGTCGTTCCCATTTCAAAGACTCTTCCTGCATACATGATCATGATCCGGTCGGCAAGCTCTGCCAGTACGCCAAGATTATGACTCACATAGAGCACTGAAGTTTTATACTCCTTTGCAAGATCTGCAATAAGTTTGTTTATCTGGGCTTCAATGGTCACATCAAGGGCAGTTGTTGCCTCATCGGCAAGAAGAAGCGAAGTACCTGATGACAAAGCCATACCAATCATTACGCGCTGTTTCATCCCACCTGAAAACTCAAAGGGATAATTGGATAGACGTTGTGCAGGATCAGCTATTCCAGTGGCTTTAAGGCGATCTATCGCCTGATCCCTGAAAAACCTTGCAGATCTTATCCTCTTATTTTTATACAACCGCTGGGTTTTTAAAATATCAACCATCTGTTTTTCAATGGTAAATACTGGGTTTAGAGCATCCTGGGGGTTCTGGAAAATCATACTGATCTTTTGACCCCGTATTTTTTTATTCATCTGGTCTTCAGAAAGTTTTAACAGATCTTGCCCTTCAAAAAGGATTTCACCCCTCCTTATGGATGCAATTTTAGGTAGAAGTTTTATAATGGCAAGCCCAAGAGTTGACTTTCCACAACCACTTTCGCCTGCGACACCGAGTATTTCACCTTTGTTAATCTGGAAACTCACCCGGTTAAGGGCTCTCATTTTTCGTTTACCAAGATTATAATCAAGGGTTAATTTGCTTACTTCAAGTAATGGCTCGTCTAATAATGGTTCGTTCTCTTTCATCGATTACGCTCCTTTGGGTCTAATGCCACTCTTAGTCCATCACTGAAAAGAGAGAAGGCAATCATTGAAAAGGCAATGGCAAGAGACGGCCAGACAATAGTCCAGGGTGATACCTGGATATACTTATAACCGTTCCTGAGCATGATACCCCAGGAAGCGGTTGGCGGCCTTACGCCCAGACCCAGAAAAGAGAGGCCGGACTCCCATATAACCATAGTTGCCATATCCATGCCGAGGCATACGATAACAGGAGCCAAAATATTCGGGGTAATATGTTTTATAATTATCTTTATTGGTTTTTGCCCCATGGCTTGGGCAGCCTTGACATAGTCGGTTTCTTTAACAAAGAGTGTCTGGGCTCTGGCAATACGGCCATAAAATGGAAAAGCGGTAAAAGCAAGAGCGATAACAACATTTACAAGAGACGGCCCTAATACGGCAACTATGGCAAGCGCCAGAATAATCTGGGGAAAAGAGCGAACTATATCAAACAGCCAGATGATAAAATAGTCAAATTTTTTACCTTCATTATATCCTGCGACCACACCAAGGAAAACACCAAATATCGAAGAGATTGACACAGCGCCAAAAGCAACAAGTACGGCAATCCTACAACCGTATATGATGCGCGAAAGAGTGTCTCGTCCCAAATAGTCAGTACCGAGAAGATGGGGAAGTCCCGGACCTGCAAATCTTTGTACAATATTTTGTTCATTGGGATCAAAAGGAGCGAGCCACGGGGCAGCGATTGCACACAAAAGCATTATTGCTATAAATATACTCCCAATCAATCCTCCTTTTTTTTTTGCAATGGATTTAAAAATTAGGGTGAAATTTTGGGTCCATCCAGGTGTCAGTCTCCTTTTTTTCTGCATAACATCAGTTGCTGTTGTATTCATGGAATTTCATACCTTATGGTGTTTAATTACCCTTAATCATACTGGATTTGAGGATTTACAAATCCATAGGAGATATCTGCCACAAGATTGGCAAGTACGAATAAAACAGTAGCAATAAGAATACCGCCCTGTAAAACTGGAAAATCCCTGGCATAAACTGCATCCACAATTAATTTTCCAAGTCCGGGCCTGCTGAATATTATCTCTACAAAGACAGCACCACCTAGCAGTTTGCCCACCCCAAGCCCGAGAACCGTGATGGTTGGAATAATGGCATTTTTCAATGCATAGACGTAGGCGATTGATTTTTGTGGAATGGCAAAGGCTCTCGCAGTTCTTATATAATCAGCTTCAAGCACATCCACCATTGATTCATGGGTTAAGCGTGCAAGGTATCCCACCCAGCCAATACCCAATGCTGTAGCCGGTAAAATCAAGTGCATTATGATATCCCAAAAACCTTCACCTGCACCGATGGCTGGGAAAATTGGAATTTTAACGCAAAAAACAAGCATCAGTAAAAGTGCCGCAACAAAGTCCGGCAATGCAACACCCATTAAAGATATAATAGTGACAACACCTGAAATTGGAGTGTCTTGCCTAATTGCACCAAAGGCGCCCAAAATTATTCCGATTACGGCTGCAACTGCAAGGGTTGTAACAGCAAGTATGGCAGTGTGGCCCAGAGCTTCCGCCATTAAAGAACTGACACTGTGTCCTGACCATACAGAGGTTCCAAGATCTCCCTGGACGATACCTTTTAGATAATAACCCAGTCTGACTGGCATACTTCGATCCAAATGAAGTCTTGAATTTAACTCTTCGATAAGTTCCGGGGTTGCCCTGGGACCCAGTATTGCCGTTGCCGGGTCACCTGGCAGAAAGTAAGTCAAGCTGAAAAGAAGCAGTAATACACCAATCAAGGTTGGGAATACCCATAATACTCTTTTAAAACTGTATTTAAGCATTATTTTTGATCCTTCCTGATTTATTGTTTTTTATAATGGTAAGGAAGGGGCAATTCTTATCCAGAATTTCAGCTCTTTTAAGATTGCCCCTTTTAAGATTGCCCCTTTTGTGATTGCCTTAGCTTCTAAATTTATTTAAAGCTCGCTGTCCAGGGTGCAAGACGGCCATTTGGATAAATTAAACCAATATTCAAATTGCTTTGTGCAATCCAGAATTTTGTACCATGGGTCAGCCAGATTGCCCATGCATCTTTGTCTATCAGTTTTTGTGCATCCACATAAATTTGATTTCGTTTTTCAGGATCAGATTCACTATTGCCCATTTTCATCAAATTTGTAAATTCTGCATTATGCCACTGGCTGGGATTCCAGGTGCTTTCACCTGCAAACCATTGCATCAGATAATATGGATCAATGGTTGATGTATAGAACTGGATATAAGCATCCGTCTCACCTTTGTTTGCAGCCTCGTTAAATGCACCGATCTCTTTAACTTCTATGATCACATCAATACCGGCTTTAGCCGCATCTGCTTTTATTACTTCCGCCATAATTCGCTCGGCATCATTGGAAGGAATAAATAATTTGACGGTGAACCCATCGGGCTTCCCGCCTTTTTTCATTAAGCTTTTAGCCATTTTAATATTTTGTTTGTAAGCAGGAGCCTCCTTCCAATAGTCTGGAAGGCCTGGAGGTAATACGGTATTAGCTCTCTTTGCAGTACCATAGAAAGCAGCTTCTACTATATTATCAACATTCACCGCATAACGGAAAGCTTCACGTAACTCAATTTTATCAAACGGCGCTTTGTTAACTGTCATACCAAGCCAGTAAGTTTTAAAAGGGGGCTTGGAATAAACATTAAATTTTGAATTTTTTTCAAAGCTTTTATAATTGATCATGGAGGATCGACCTAAATGAATCTCCCCTGTTTTGAGTGCAGTCTCACAGGTTGAATCTTCTGCAATAGGCAAAAAAGTGATATTATTGATTTTTGGAGTTTCTCCCCAATATTTTTCGAATCTCTGCATTTTAACATGTTGTTTAGGTTTCCAGGAGACCAACTCATAGGGTCCAGTTCCCACAGGATTTTTACCGAATTTTGTATGTCCCAGACTTTTAACCGCTTTTTGGGAAACAATATAACCCGTATTCATGGGAAGCAGTGAATTAAACAAGGTGACTTTTTTAGTCTTAAAAATAAGTTTTACGGTATAGTTGTCTACTATTTCTACATGGTCAAGTTGCTCCCATTGACCTTTTTCAGGAGATTTCAAAGCGGGGTCCAACATTCGTTCATAGGAAAACTTTACATCCTCAGCAGTCATTTCTCCATATCCTTTATGGAACTGAACGCCCTTTCGAAGATGAAAAACAACAGACAATCCATCAGGAGAAACCTCCCAGGATTCAGCCAGATCCGGTACAATGTCCCAGCTGCCCTCTTTATATTTGACAAGCCCGTTGTACAAACATGACATAATAGCAAGTTCTCTTTCCCCGCTCGTCATCCATCCAGGGTCAAAGGTGCTGACATCTTCCCATACTGCAATCTTCAACTCGTCTTTTCCAGCTGAAAAAGCAGTTGAACTACCAATTAATAAGATTCCGAGCAGCAAAATTACGATGGTTTTGACTTTCATACTTCCTCCTATTATGTGATTAAAAATAGTCTATGAATTCGAATACAGAATGTAATTCACTTTGTCAATACAATTTAAATCATTTTTTAAATTGGTTAAATAAATAGATATCTATAGATTGATTTTAAGAAATATACTGTTTGAATCGTTTGATCAGGGCAGGTAATAAAAAAACATACTGCGGTCAATGGTCACTCACCATTTTAAAAAATGATTTCTTCCACTTCAGAAAGTCTTTCACCTATGCCCGCCATGGCATTGCTGTGGGTATGCTGAATGTGGGCCTTAAGTGCATGTGCTGCGGCCTCGACGTCTCTTGATTTAATCGCTTTAAATATTGTTTTGTGATCTGCAATAGAATTTTCTGTGGGGCTTGAAAAAATGAGTTCTTCACTGAAGCGTAAATACAGAAAATCAAATAAATATTTTAAAAGCATAATGGAAATGGACTGACCTGATAGCTCTGCAAGGGTCATATGAAATTGAATATCTTTTACCAGCATTAACTTTGCAGATTCTTTTTTAATGGCCTCAAGATATTCATCCATTGCTTTGATGATTTTTTCCTCACCGCTTTTATCAAGATTTAAGACTGTTTCAGCCAGCATCTCGGGTTCGATAAGGATTCTAAGCCGATAGGCTTCATCAATATTCTGCGGGGTAACCTTTCCAACAAAAAAACCTGTATTTTTCTTGTGGTACACAAGTCCCATAAATTCCATGTGCTTTAATGCCTGAACAACGGGCGTCAGGCTCATATCCAGCCCTTCCGCCATTCTTCTATAGGGAATCTTCTGCCCGGGCTTGAGCTTGTTTGAAAAAATCATTTTTCTGATATCATTGTAGGCCTCTTTCGTGAGGTCATTATTCTTTGAGGGGGTCTTTCCCTTTTTTATAGTCAATTGGTGCTCCTTTTTGAATTTAATTTTGAATTTAATTTTGAATTTAATATAATTTAAAATAGTATCAATTATGTTTTATAATGTCCAACTCTATCATTCACTAATGTTTTTGAAAATCAAAAAAGGTTTACAAACATAAAACAATTGTGTATTTGATATTGAATTACAAATTGAATTTATAATTGGAGAAAAACAATGCCTAATTCAGATGATAAAATCATATCCGGAGCACAAGCTATCGTTGAGATGCTAATCGCATATGGGGTCGAATTTGTGTTTGGAGTTCCCGGAGACACCAGCCTCCCGTTATATGATGCTTTTTACAAGCAATCCTCTAAAATAAAGCATATCCTTGCAAGAGATGAAAGGTCTGCTGTATTCATGGCAGACGCATATTCCAGACTAACCCATAAGCCCGCTGTCTGCGAATGTCCAAGCGGAGCGGGTGCATTATACTCCATTCCCGGCATTGCCGAGGCAAATGCATCCTCTATCCCTGTTATTTTATTAACATCCGGTGTTGCGCTTGCCGGTGAAGATAAAGGAACCATAACAGAACTCGACCACCATAAATTATTTGAACCAGTTACCAAGTGGTCCAGTTTTCTTAAATACACAAACAAGATCCCAGATACATTGAGAAGAGCCTTTAGAATAGCGACCACTGGCCGGCCGGGGGCGGTACACCTTTGTTTTCCTGTCGAAGTGATGAATGGCAGGATGAACAAAAAAGAGATGAATATATATAGCGAAACTGACTGCATGGCTTACCCTGCTTACCGAACACGAGGAGATGCGGACAGGATAAAACAACTGGCAAATCATATCAAAGTGGCAAAAAGACCTGTTATTATTGCGGGTGGCGGATCTGTTCATTCCCAGGCCGGAGAATTCATCATTAAAATTGCGGAGCGAATGTCCATACCTGTTGCAAC
>JAFLJU010000277.1 GCA_022712835.1 Desulfobacteraceae bacterium | reverse complement strand
ATCCCCACACATGGTGCAGGTGTCTTTTTGCTCTGGTGCCCGTTCTTCCCTTATCTGTCGTGCGACTTTTGGGAAGAGCAGGTGTTTTTCAAGGTCATCCCACCGCATGTCCCGCCTTGCCATGGCCGCCTGTTTTTCATTCTCCCGTCGGTCCGGATATTTAGAGATATCGCCTATGCGAGCGGCAAGCCGGGTGGCCCGAACCCCCTCCCTGACATCATTGACATCGGGCAGGGCCAGGTGTTCGGCAGGGGTGATATAACAGACAAGATCTGCACCGAACCTTGCGGAACTGGCGGCACCAATGGCAGCGGAAATATGGTCATAGCCTGCCCCTGTGTCGCAGGGGATGGGGCCCAGCACATAATAGGGAGCATTGCCGGACATGCGTTTTTCCAGCATGATATTGCCCTCAATTTCGTCTAAGGGGACATGCCCCGGACCTTCTACCATCATCTGGCACCCTTTGGCCCGGCCAATTTCCGCCAGCTCGCAGTTGATAATCATTTCAGCCATCTGGGCCCGGTCATGGCTGTCATGGATGGCCCCGGCCCGGATACCGTTGCCCAAAGAAAGAACTGCATCATATTTTTTCATGAGATCACATACCCTGTCAAACTGCTCGTATAAGGGGTTCTCTCGTTTATTGATATCCATCCAGGCCACCATATAGGTGCCACCCTTGGAGGCCAGGCCACCGTAGCGAAATCCTTGTTTTCTCAAACGTTCAATGGTGTATAAGTTGATGCCGCAATGGATGGCCATGAAGCTCAACCCGTCTTCTAATTGTCGTTCAATGAGCTCAAACAAATATTCAGGGTCCAGCTTGGCCGGATTTTTATATTTTCGGATGGTCTCTTTGAAGGCCTGGTACAAAGGCACATTACCCACGGGAAGATTGGTGTTGGCAAGCACGGTTCGCCGAACCAGGTCCAGGTCTCCGTCTGCGGACAATTCCATGAGGGTGTCTGCCCCTTCTTCTTCGGCGGCTTTTGCTTTTTGAACTTCCAGGTCAATATCACAGATATCAGATGAGGTACCGATGGAGGCATTGACCTTGGTCCGAAGGCCTGTACCAATACCCACAATTTTCTGATTTTTCCGATTGGGGTTGCAGGGGATCACGATCTCCCCCTTAGCCACATGGGCCAGGATGAAGCTTTCGGCAAGGCCTTCTGATTTGGCCACAATTTTCATTTCTTCGGTAATGATGCCCTGACGGGCGGACTCTAGCTGTGTTGTCATAGTTTCCTCGCTATGCGGTTCTGGCAAAACACAAAAAGGTTTTGCAAGAATAATTATCTTACAAAACCCTTTACCATCGAGTCTTACAGAATCAAGAATGTCTGGTTCGTCTTCTGACTTTCGGCATTAAAGTTATTTTTCATGGCCTTCCCGTGTGAACAGTGGCACTAACAAAAAATAAATATTTCCGATTACAGCGGCGGGACCGTCACGGAGTTTCACCGTGTTCCGTGGACCAGACACTACCCTAAAATTATGAAAACCATATTTACATGACAGGTAGGGGCCAAGTCAATATTTTCTTTACAAATATAGGTTCTTGATCAATAGTCTTGGGTTAAGAACATGTAAAAGAAAGGAAAGGAACCTATGGGAACCACGCAACAGATCAAAAGCCGTGTCCACTATTTTTATATTTCCAATGCCGTGCTCCTGGGCAATATGGCTGCTCTTTTCCTTGGCGACTGGCTGACCCGTATTATGTTTATTAACAGGGCCGGGGATGCCTCCCTGGATATTTTAAGTACAGTCTATTACCTGGATATTTTCTATAGTTCCATTTGTGTAGTGGTGATGTCATTGATCACCATCTGGTATGAAAGGCCCATCCGGCACTGCCTGAAATCCTTTTATCAGGGCCGGGATCAGGATCCTGTTTTGCTGGAAAACGCCCGCCGCAGGTTATTGAATGAACCCTATATGATTGTTATTCTGGATATGATTGTCTGGAGCATCGGGTTCATCCTTTTCTGGCTGGCAGGATCTCCTGCCAGCGGGGTTGGTATTGCCAGCGGGATGATCACCGTGACCCTGGCCTTTTTCTGGGTGGAGCATATGTCCCAGCACTCCCTGGTCCCCTTGTTTTTCCCGGAAGGAGATCTGTCAACGGTACAGGGGGTTAAAGTCATCAGTTTAAGTGTGAGATTTGCTGCCCTGATCTTTGCCGTGTCCGTGGTGCCATTAGCCGTTATACACATGACCATGCATAGGTTTAAACAGATGCAGATGATGGATGAAATGACCCTGCTCATGCTGGTCAGCCGCATGGAAGATATCATTACCAAAGAAAGCATCCTGTTCATGGGGGTGGCCATTGTCCTGTCCTGGCTGGTTGCCCATCATACTAGACGGCCCATAAAAGAAATTATCCGGGTCATGGACCATGTGAGAAAGGGTGATTTTTCAGAGAAAGCAAAGGTGTTCAGCAATGATGAAATCGGGGCTGCAGGAGAAACGCTCAATGCCATGACCCAGGGTTTGAGGGAGCGGGAGTTTATCAAGGATACCTTTGGTAAATATGTGGATTCAAGAATCCGGGATGAAATTCTAAGCGGCAGGGTACCCCTGGACGGAGAATTCAAGGAGGCCACCATTTTATTCGCGGATTTGAGGAATTTTACCCCCCTGGTGGCAGTCACTCCACCCAAAGAATTAATTTATGTCTTGAATGCCTATCTCAATGAAATGGCCGGTGCCATCAAGGAGAACCAGGGATTGATCCTTCAGTTTATCGGAGATGAAGTGGAGGCGGTGTTCGGTGCCCCCATATACCAGGCGAATCATGAACTTTCAGCCGTTAAGACCGCCCTTGCCATGCGCCACCGCCTGACACAGCTCAATAAGCGGCTTGCGGGGGAGGGGATTGCCCCCATCGCCCACGGGGTTGGAATCCATACCGGATATGTTCTGGCGGCCAATATCGGCAGTGAAGATCGATCTGCCTATTCATTGATCGGTGACACGGTGAACCTGGCCTCAAGAATCCAGGGACTGACCAAGGAATTTAAGACCGACATCCTGGTCAGTGAGGCCGTTCAAACCCTTCTGTCGGATCACTATGACTTCCAGCCCATGCCGGAGATCAAGGTGAAGGGTAGGCCAGACCCCATCCGGGTTTTTTCTTTGAGCGATGAAAAGAAATGAATCCCATTATTTTAAGCAATTTTGTCCTGTTCCGGGCTTAAAAATTTTAGAATTGAACAGATCTCTGCGGAAATACCCATGAAAGCGGTTACAACATTCGGATCAAACTGGGTCCCTGAGCAGTCAACGATTTCAGCAAGTGCCCAGTCAAAATCCCTGGAAGGCCTGTAGGGGCGGGTTTGTAATATGGCAGAAAGGCTGTCGGCCAGGGCAATTATCCTTGCACCCAAGGGGATCGCCTCGCCTTTCAGTCCCCCGGGATATCCTTTACCATCATATCGTTCATGGTGGTGCCGGACCATCTCCACAACTCCGCTTTCCATGAGGGATGCAACTGGACAAAGAATATTTGCACCGGTGTCCGGATGCTTTTTGATAGACTGCCATTCTTCATCACTCAATGCGCCCGGCTTTTTTAGTATTGCATCCGGAACTCCTATTTTTCCAATATCATGAAGATGTCCGGCGATATGAATAATATCAGCCTCTCCAGGGTCAATTCCCATGGCAAGGGCAATGGAATGGGCTATTTCTGCAACCTCTTCTGAGTGAAGGCTTGTAAAGGGATCCTTTGCATCGATTGCAGCTCCCAGGGATTCTGAAAACTGGTGCAAAATTGTTGTTGCCATGATTGCCGATGGATTCTGGTAAAGACATCTAACGCAGGATTTTTTTTTGTTATCCACTTAATTTTCCTCTTAAAATTGGGTCATTTTTTAATTCTGTGGCTTATAGCGAGAAAATGTTTTTCTGTCAACACAAATTAGTCGCAACTAACTATTTTACTGTTCACACCTTTAAAATAGCCCCCATGCCGAGCCCGGCATGGGGGCTATTTTTTGTGGGGCCTGTATGTGGCCCTGCCAATTGCGTGATATTTCAGATTGACTGCCAGGGAAAATTGGTCTATCATCTCAATCTGTTCACTGGGGGTGCTTTTATTAGCTGAGAGAAGTTGGCAAACTTCAACCCTTAGAACCTGATACGGTTAGTACCGGCGTAGGGAAAGTGGTGTTCGTTTGCAAGTCGTTTATTCCATTCTTTTTTTCCGTCGATACAATTTGTGCCCGTTCAGGACAACACCATTAATGTTTTGTTTTTTGGAGATGTGATGAAAATCAACCTGAATGGAAAGCTTGTGGAAACCCATTGTCGTTCCTTGATGGATCTTGTGGAAAAACAGGGCCTAAACCCAACCTCACTGATTGCTGAATACAATTTTGAGGTGGTCAAACAGGAATTCTGGAGCCATCTCCTCATCAAAGATAAAGACAACATAGAGCTGCTAAGCTTTGTGGGAGGAGGATGAACCATGACAAAAGATTTATTAACCCTTGGCAATAAAACCTTTTCAAGCCGGCTTTTGACCGGCACGGGAAAATTTGCTTCCAAAACCCTGATCGCCCCCATGCTTGAGGCAAGCGGATCCGAGATCATCACCGTGGCCCTGCGCCGGGTGGATCCCACAGCAGACCAGGGAAATATTCTTAGCCATATCCCTGATAGTGTGACCCTCCTGCCCAACACCTCGGGTGCCAGAACGGCCGACGAGGCGGTTCGAATTGCCAGAATAGCCAGGGAGGCCGGTTGCGGAGACTTTATCAAGATTGAGGTGATCACGGACATGCAATACCTGATGCCGGACAATTACGAGACCCTCAAAGCTTCCCGGATTCTTGCAAAAGAAGGCTTTATCGTCCTTCCCTATGTGATGCCCGACCTTACCATTACCCAGCAATTGTACGATGCAGGGGCGGCGGCTGTCATGCCCCTGGGCTCTCCCATCGGGTCCAACCGGGGGCTTGAGATGAAATCCATGATTGAACGGATTATTGAGATCAGCAAACTGCCGGTTGTGGTGGATGCGGGTATCGGGCGCCCATCCCAGGCAGCCGAAGCCATGGAAATGGGAGCCGATGCCGTTCTGGTCAATACCGCCATTGCCACAAGCGGGGATCCGGCTCTTGCGGGCAAAGCCTTTGCCATGGCAGTCATGGCGGGCCGCATGGCTTTTTGTGCCAATCTTGCCGGGAAAAATCGTCTGGCGGCGGCCTCCTCTCCCTTAACCGGATTTTTAAGGGAGTAGCCATGTCCTTTTTTAACCAGGTCAAAGAATATGAATCATTTGATTTTAAAGCCCATTTTGATTCGATCCTGCCAGAAGATGTTCAAAGGACACTGAACCGGGTGGACACCCTGGTCAGACTGGAGCCCTATGATTTGCTGACCCTCCTGAGTCCGGCAGCGCAGCCTTTTCTGGAACCCATGGCCCAAAAGGCACAAGGACTCACCCATCAACATTTTGGGCGCACCATTGGCCTGTACGCCCCCATGTATATCTCGGATTTTTGTTCCAACCACTGCACCTATTGCGGGTTTAATTGCAGTACAGACTTTAAGCGAACCCAGTTGACCCTGGATCAGATCGAACAGGAGGCCCGGGCCATTTTTGACATGGGCATCCGCCACATCCTGGTCCTCACCGGAGAAGCACCGGCCAAAACCCCCTTGTCCTACCTAACGGCTGCAATGGGAATCTTAAAAAAATATTTTTCCTCCATCGCCCTGGAAATGTTCCCCATGGACGAGGATGCCTATGGGGAGATGGCTGCTGCCGGGGCAGATTCCCTGACGGTTTACCAGGAAACCTATGATCAGAAAATATATAAAGAGGTCCATCCCAAGGGGAAGAAAGCAGATTATGAATATAGGCTTTTGACCCCGGAGCGGGGGGCCCGTGCCGGGTTTAGGGCCGTGAATATCGGCGCCCTGTTCGGGCTGGGGGACCCAGGGACAGAAGCCTTTATGGCCGGAGTCCACGCCAAATATCTGGAACAGAGTTTCCCCCATGTGGAGGTTTCCCTGTCCCTTCCCCGGATGACCAAGGCAGAAGGCGGCATTGAACCCAAAAATCTGTTGTCGGACAAAAAATTTGTCCAGTGTATGCTGGCCTGGCGCCTGTTTATGCCGAGACTTGGCATCAATATCTCCACACGGGAGTCTGCCCTGTTCAGGGATCGACTCATCCATTTGGGAGCCACGAAATATTCAGCCGGATCCAAAACCGATGTGGGCGGGTATGCCGTTCACACAAAGGACACCACGGTCCAGTTTGAGGTGACAGATACCCGCAGTGTGGCCCAGGTGTCCCGAATGATCCAGGACAGCGGGTATCAGCCGGTGTTTAAAGACTGGGAGATCTTTTGATATGAAAATCGGAATCGCCGGAATCGGCGGAATCGGGTCCAATGTGGCCCGGCACCTGGCCCAGGCAGGATTGCCCCATCTTAAAATAGTGGATTTTGACCGGGTGGAAATTTCCAATCTAAACCGTCAATTTTATTCAATTGACCAGGCAGGTAAACTTAAAACCCTTTGCTTAAAACAAAACCTGTTGGGGATCTTTCCGGATATGATGATAGAAACCATTGATTGCCGCATGGAACAAGAAGATGCCCTTAAGGTGTTTTTTGACTGCGATATCGTTGTGGAAGGGTTTGATAACAAGGCCTCAAAAAAGATGCTCATAGAAGAACTGGCAGATTCCGGCAAGCAGGTGGTTTGTGCCTCGGGCATTTCAGGAGAAGAAATGGAAACAGTGGGAGTGAAAAATTTGGGCAATTGTCACATTGTTGGGGATTTTGTTTCCGACATGGAGGAGCTGCCCCTTTTCCCGCCGAAAATTGGCCTGGTGGCAAGTTTAATGGCCGGAATCGTTTTGAAATTGGTTAAGGAGTCAAGAAAATGAAGAATCGTATACATGGGTCTGGAAAAGCGGCCAAACCAACTTTCCCCCAGGGAGTTTACGGAATTTTGGGAGAGAAATTTTCCCTGGGCCGCTCCAATGTGGAGACGGCACGACTTTTGGTGGAGGGGGGAATAGATCTCCTTCAATACCGGGAGAAATCAGATCAAAAGAGCAGGAAAGCCATGTTGGAAGAGTGTCGGGAGATCCGGAAGATCACAGCCGATGCGGGCGTTCCTTTTATCGTCAATGATTTTTTGGACATTGCCTTGATGGTGGGAGCCGATGGCGTCCACCAGGGCCAGGATGACCTGCCCATTCCTGAAGTGAAAAAACTGGCCCCGGATATGTGGGTGGGATGTTCCACCCATACCCCTGCCCAGGCGAAAAAAGCCGTTGCAGATGGAGCGGATTATATAGGGGTGGGCCCCATATTTACCACCCAGACCAAGGCGGATGTGTGTGATGCCGTGGGATTTGACTACCTTGAGTATGTGGTGAAACATATCACCATCCCCTTTGTGGCCATTGGTGGGATCAAACGTCATCACCTTAAGGAGTTGGTCTCCCGGGGAGCCAAAACCATCTGCCTGGTGACTGAAATCATTGGCGCTGATGATATTAAGGAACGAATTAATGAGATCAAAAAGATTTTAGGAGAAGACAAATGAGTGATGCCTATACCACCCAGATGGATGCAGCCAGAAAAAAAATTGTTACCCCACAGATGGAGCAGGTGCTCGAGGCTGAAGCCATCTCCCGCCAGGATCTTCTGGACAAGGTCGCCCGTGGAATCATTGCCATTCCCGCCAATAAAAATCATTTCAACCTCAAAGCCGGTGGCGTTGGGGAAGGCCTTAAAACAAAAATCAATGTGAACCTGGGCGTGTCAAAGGATGTCTGTTCTTTTGATGGGGAAATGAACAAGGCCAAGCTGGCCCTGGAATACAAGGCCGATGCCATCATGGACCTTAGTGTGTCAGGGGACACCGAAGGATTTCGAAAACGGCTGGTCAGTGAAGTGCCGGTTATGATTGGTAGTGTGCCCATCTATGACACCCTGACACGCACGGGAAAACCCGTGGAAGAAATAACCATTGAAGATTGGTTTAAGACCGTTGAAATCCATGCCGAGAACGGGATTGATTTTATCACCATCCATGCCGGCCTGAACCAGCAAGCGGTCCAGAGCATTCGAAACAACCCAAGGCTCTGCGGCATTGTCAGCCGGGGAGGGGCCATTCTCTTTGAATGGATGACCAAAACCGGAAATGAAAATCCTTTTTACGAACATTTTGACCGACTTCTTGCCATTTGTGAACAGCATGATGTCTGCATCAGCCTTGGGGATGGCTTAAGACCCGGTTCCATCATGGATGCAACCGATGCCCCCCAGATCCAGGAATTGATTACCCTGGGAGAGCTGACCAAACGCGCCTGGGCCAAGAATGTCCAGGTCATGATCGAAGGCCCGGGCCATGTCCCCCTCCACGAGGTGGAGATGAACATGAAGCTCCAGAAAAAACTTTGTCACAATGCCCCTTTTTATGTATTGGGACCTCTGGTCACCGATATTGCACCGGGATACGACCATATCACCTCTGCCATTGGCGGGGCGCTTGCCGCCATGCACGGGGCGGATTTTCTTTGCTATGTCACGCCAGCGGAGCATTTGCGGCTCCCCAGCCTGGAAGATGTCAAGGAAGGGATCATGGCCTCAAAAATAGCTGCCCATGCAGGAGACCTTGCCAAGGGCATACCCGGGGTGGAAAAGAGAGACCTGACAATGAGCCGGGCAAGGGTTGCGCTGGACTGGGAAGGCCAGTTTGCTGCAGCCATTGATCCGGGCAAAGCCCGTGAATACAAGGAGTCCTCCCAGCCCTTGGAAAAAGGTGTCTGCACCATGTGTGGTGATTTCTGCGCCATGAAACGGGTGAGCGAGCTTCTGTAAAGCAGACCCCTTGATAAAGTAAACCAACTGATAAAGTAAACCAACTGTTAAAGCAAATCGGTTAAAGCAAACCAATTGTTAA
Organism: Desulfobacteraceae bacterium; assembly: GCA_022712835.1. Next base: position 2,387 of record JAFLJU010000277.1, on the reverse strand, counting down.
TTTTTTCCGACAGGAAATGGGCATTGTCTGCCTATTTCCTGTCGACCACCCTGCCCGTGGCAAGATCAATGATAAGATCATTATCCCGGGGGGCAAGATCTGTCCACCATCCGTCTACTAGATCTTCCTGCATCCAGGCAACGAACTTAAGCCAGTATCCGAATTCTGATGAATCAAGGGTGCTAGACGGTTTAATTTCATCTCCGTTGAGATGGGCAGAATAAGCAGCGGCCACCTGGCCATTGATCAGGGGGAGTTCTTCCGCCGATACCTTGTATTTTGCAAGGGCGGCGTTTACAAGTTTCTGGGTTCCCTCAAAAACATAGGTATCTGCGTAGTCAGCAAACCCGTCGCCAAGCGAGGGGATACTGGTGATGAACTTGCTTGTGATGGATGCACGGGTGTTGCCGCTTTTGTTTTTGCTAAACTCAACCCTGCGATAGGGGCAGGGGGCGGTTACCATGGAACCGGTTTCAATATCAAAGATCAATTGGCCGGTATCCGCTATCTTTTTTTCGGTGACATCCTGGGCATGAAAATGGCCGGTAAAGACCAGACGCACTTTGTACCGGGAAAACAGGGCAGCCACCTTTTCATGGTCTTCCACCAAATATTCTTCATAGAATTTTTCATTGGCAGGATAATGCTCCATGATCCCATGGTGCTGTAAAACAATAACAGCCTTATTTTCTTTTTGGGCCGCAATAAGTTGAGTTTCAATCCAGGCAAGGGTCTGCTCTGAAAAAGCCCCGCCGGTAATGGGGTGGTGATCGGAGCGGTTTTCTTTATAACGATTAGAGTCCAGGGCCAGTATCAAAAGCCCCTGCACGGGTTCTGCCACATAACTTAGGGAACCCGGGTCCTGGGCAATGGCTTCTTCATATCCCAAATCCCCATAAATATTTTTAAATGCTGCCGGATCGATACTGGGCGTAGGCTCGGTGATATCTCCCTTAAACCTTACACTATCCGGGTTGTTGATATCATGATTACCCGGTACCACGAAGACTTTTTTGCCTGATTGCACAAGCTTTTTAAGATGACGGGCAACCCCCTGGTGACAAATTTCCTCTCCATCCTTGGTCAGATCTCCGGCCACAAGGACAAAATCCGCCGCTTCTCCAGCGATTTTGTCCATGGCGGCCCCAATGATTTCATCGCTCAACACCAGCAGTTTTCGGTCATTGTTCAAATATTCTTGGAAAGCTGCTCCCGTGGCCCCCAGGCTTGTGTCATAGAAATGAAGATCTGATATCACAATAAACCGGGCAGAGGGATAAACAGGTCCTGTATCTGCAACTGTGGGCGTCACAAACAATGTTGCGCTACATGTGGCAATAAGCACCCAGGTAAAAAAAAACAAAATTCGTTTGACCCGATTTTTCATTTGGTTTTTGATCTGGTTTTTCATTTGGTGATTCATCTGATTTTTCCGCATCAATTTTCTCCGCATCAATAGGGTTTACAAACCGATAGGTGATATCTATAGTCCTATACCCAATAACGGTCATCAGATCAACCGCATTTTTTTATCGTCTTTTTATCTTCCAATGATCATTCCCTTCGGATCTACCTGGTTTCTAAGAATTTCCAGTTCAAGGGGAGTGGGGGGTGGGGTGACATCCAGCCGATCCAGAGAAAGCAACTCAAACCCGCAGTTTTCCTGGACATCCCCAAGGGCATACCCCGGGTTCAGGGAGATGACCCGCATCCGTTTGGAATCCGGTTCAAAATCCATGACCGCCATATTAGTAATGATTTTATGGGGGCCGGTGTCCTCGGGCAGGCCCGAGTTTTTACGCGAATCTCCCCCCGTAAGCCAGCCCGGGGTGGTCAAAAAATCTAATTTTTCAACAAACCGTCTTTTGTCCTGGGGCGTCATGACCATGGTATGCCAGCAGAAGGAAGCAAAATCATTGGCACCGCCACTGCCGGGAAGCCGGACCTTGGGAGAACCATAGTCTCCTATCACAGTGGAGTTCAGATTTCCGTAGCAATCAATCTGGGCGCCGCCCAGAAAGGTGTAATCCACGTATCCCCGGGCGCAGGATGTCATGATAGTACCCATGGATCCCGCCATGGAGGCCTGGAAAAAAGTTCTTGAATCTCCCACAGATATGGGCATTTCAGGAAGGTTAGGACTGATACCGCCAGCCTCAAACATAATCACAAGATCAGGGGCTGCTGTTTTTTGTGCCAGCATGGCCGCAGCACAGGGGGCGCCTGTTCCAACGCCGACGGTGGCACCATTTTTTAACTCCCTTGCGGCTATGACAATCATCATTTCCATTTCATTATAGTCTGTCATGGGTATCCTTTGCACTGATCAGCAGTTCCTTGTGTCTTAATTGTTTCATTCGGGTAATTCCACCGTTGCGGGTGATATA
>JAFLJU010000206.1 GCA_022712835.1 Desulfobacteraceae bacterium | reverse complement strand
TATCTGAACGCATATGATGCAAAGACTTTGGAATTGATGACTTTGGTGAGTGAACGCCCTGTTTCAGTATCCTGTTCCGACACTCATAAACTAATTACCTCTCTGGGTCTTTCCAATATCGAAGTCGATACGGATCTGCTCAAAGACTGTATAAAAGAGTTGCAAACATTAAAAATGATTCCATGGCCAAGAGGGCTAAACTGAAATCATTGAGATGATTCTGATCATCATGGTGTTCTGGGCATGGGTATGCACGGCAAATGTGATCTATTCCATCGCTAAACGGCGGATCAATCCTTTATGGAGAAAAAGATTCGGGCTTGCTTCGCCCAAACACTAGTGTTTATCAGGGCTAACTATAGCCCCGTTCTCTTGACTTTCTTGCCAAAGGGATGGTTTTGTCAAATACTTGAGGCTCCATATCCACACCATGTTTTGCCACACGGCAGGACTGCCATGCCCTTGCCCCATTCTTTATATTATTAAACCTGATTTATATATGGGCTAACTGATATTCGGATTTTTTCCTTGATTTTCTCCATAAGATTCTGCATATATTATTTTTTTGACAATAGATTTAGCAATTCACTTTATTGGGTGTTAGGATTCAAGGAGATTGAGATGAAAATAAAATCGATTATTATTACGGTTGCTGCTATGTTTGCAATTTTTGCCCCGGCTGCTGTCTGGGCGGACTGTCCTGATACGACCATACGCTGTTTCAAACTTGAGCAGACTTTAAATGATCCGGAAAGGTTTTGGAATGGCGTTCGCCACAATTCTATAACCTACTTGGGCTCGGTAGAAATTGGGCAATGCTATGTAACGTTTTTTTGGCCCTTTAAAAGATGTGAAATCTGTGATGGAGACACATTGATGAGAGAAAGAGAACAAAACGCCTGTATACGAAAATATGGTAAACTACAGCCTGATCGGAGTAGCAACAGAATGACTGCGCGTAATAATGAAAATGCAAAAGAACATTTTAACTCCATTTTTTCTGCACCATGTTCTTATCATGGCTTTTGAGTAGTCGTTTCTCCATTTTCAATCTCCTTTATGTGTACTCTTTAGTTGTTGTTACACATACGAGGGAAAATGTGTCTATTCTTTCAGGTTCAGGTATTTTCCACTGATCCATTTCAAGCTTATAAAAGAAGGTCCCTATACAATATTTAAAAGAGCCCTGCTGAGGATTGCAGGGCTCTTTTTTTTTGAAAACCGAAGTGTTCGTGGGGGGTAAATATCTCCTGATATCCGTATCCAATTGCTCCCAATGAGTTTGATTTTAAGGATTTTTAAAAGATCAGGTCATCAAACACAACGGGGATTTTTTTCTGAACTTCTTTGAGCAAGGGGCGCATCAGTTCCACCATCTGGGGGTGGGATGCCTTTGCACACCGAAGGGCAAAGACATGACGCCATTCCCTGATGTTGGCTTTCATCACAATTTCCGTCTTCAGACTATTGGGGAGTATCTCTCTTGCCTGCTGAGCTTTCCATCCATTTTGCAACAGGGTTTTATAGTCTGTCTCTGCCCGTTCCATGGCACTTAACCACAATTGTTCCGCCAACGATCTACCCGGGGGAATAGGGGGAACAGGGAGAACAGGGGATTGTTCCGACCAGGTACCCAAGAGATGGTCCTGGCACCAGACGGGTTTGATAAATTCCATCTGGCCGTCATATTTAACATATCGGGTGGATTCCTGGGCAAAACTGCAATGGCGGTGGCGCACCAGCTCATGGGTAACCCCTCGGTTGGTAACAAATTTAACCACAATGTCACCAAATTCTATCATGGCATGGTGTCCCTTTCTGACCAGCATTTCCACAAATTTTTCAGCTGAGTCCTGGGTGATCTTGTCCTCGGATTTATAACAGGTTCTCCCCGCTTTCTCCAACAGTGTAAGGCCCTGGTCCGGGAGACTTAAAATCTCGTGGGTTTGTTCTATGATTTTCATATCGATTCTTTCCTGACAAGGGGAACGGTCAGGCCGCCGTCCATTAGAAAAAGAACGGATGCGTCTCTTCCTTTTTCTTCCAGGGCCTTGTCAATGGCGGTCTGGAGATCGGAAAAAGGGGTGATGAACAATTTGGATATCACCTCGGGGGCCACATCGGTCACGGCCCACATCTGAGCCCATAATCCGATTTCCGCCATTTTGGCGGCCTTGTGGTAGCCCAGAACATAGCCCTGCTCGATTTTATCCAATGCTGCCTTCGGGGTGTCGCAGGAGCCTAGGAGATCGGCAAAGGCTTTACCGCCGATATTATCCCGGCATTTGGCCACCAGGATCATGATCCCGTTTTTTTTCAGTGCCAGCTTGGCATTGTCGATTCCCTTCTGGGCCTGGTATAGATCAATGTCCTGGGGAAATTTTACCACTGAGACCACAATGTCTGCCTTCTCCTCCAAGGGGGCGGCAAACACTTCATTGGCCTTGTCAATGGCGGCATGGAAGGAATCATGGATGTGACCTGCGCAAGTGGCATAGACATTGTGGTGCTTGTCCAGGACCGTCATGATGGAAAAAATTTCCTGTTTAACGGTTTTTATGGCGTCCATCATGTCTTCATGGACAGGGTTGCCGGTGAGAGACAGGGCACGGGCTTCCGGAAGCAATGCCAGTTTATGGTTCTGCTCAATGGTTTCAAATCCTGCAATTCCCGGTAAAAAGGATTTTCTGCCCCCGGTGTAGCCGGCAAAATAATGGGGCTCCACCGAAGAGATGATAATGAATTTATCGGCCGCTGCTGCAGCTTTGTTCACATACATCTGTGTGCCGTTGGAGGAGGTGCCCAAAAAGACCAGATCCTCTTTTTTTCTGGCATCATGGACAATGATCCGGCCCTTTATCTTTTCATAATAGGGACCGAAGATCTGTAAATACTCTTCTTCGGTGGGTCCCCTGTGGGCTCCCGTGGCAATGATAAAGTTATACTGGGTTTTTCCCAGGTCATCAAAAATCACATCCAGCACCTTTTGGGTGGGGGTGGGGCGTGTGGCATCATTGACAATTACCAGTACCTGTTTGGCATCCGCTAAAAAATCTTTAAAGTTTCTCGCGTTAATGGGGTTGGCAATGGCCTCTATTATGGCTTGGTCTTCATCTTTAATCTCAACATCATTGGCTTCAAGAAAGCTAACCTGAATCTCATCATTGATGATCGCTGACAAGGAGCCCTCTTTTCCGTATGGTACGTCGATCTGCATCAATTTCTCCTTTAACGTATGGGGCCTAAGGTGTCTATTTTGGCAACAAAGGTGTCTATCTGGGCCTGGAACAGGGATTTGTCTCCGGCGGGTATCTCTACCACATGTACTCTCTCAGGGTCAATTTGAACGGTTTCAAGGGTTTTTTTAAGATTGGCGATCAGTCGTTTAGCTTTTACATTGCCCTTGTGCTGGCAATCATCTTCGGGGCAGCAGGCCACAAGGACTCCCCATGCATTGTTCAGAAAAGGGGACATGAGAACCTGGGCCTCTAATCGCCCGCCGCACATATTTACAAGGATTTCATAGGCATTGTCCTTTGTCTCCGATTCCGGCAATTGGGATGCCTGGAGATCCGGATAATAGGACCAGTTGCAGGCAAAGACAATGGCTCTGGCCGATGAATGGGAGCTTAAAAAGCTATTGGCCTTTTGGGTCAGTTCTTCACGGCTGGTGCCAAAGGTATTTCCCATTTTGGCGGTGCCTGCCGGGCAGACTTCCGCGCAGATTCCACAGGACTGGCATTGGGTAGGATCGGTCTCAATGCCGTTCTCTCCATGGGATCTGGCCTCGTGGGGGCAAGCCCCCACACAGATAAGGCACCGGGCACAATTTAACTGGGTGCTGGAGGTGGTGCCGGGCCCCGTAAGTCCCATTTCAACCAGATCTTTTTTGGCATCGGTAAACACATCTGTCAGGGTAACTCCCGAGGAACAGGCCGCCTCACACCGTTTGCAATAAAAACAATTAAATATCTTGTCCGCAGCTTCCGGGGTGGGCTCGACAGCTCCGGATAAAAGGCCGAAGGCCGTGATGATTTTGGCCCGGGGGGCATCGGATTCCCATCCTGTGAATTTAAACATGGGACAATGCTCAAAACAATATCCACATCTGATACAGCTTGCCAGGGTGCCTTCCCATTTTTCTAAATGACTAAATTTTTTTTCTGGTGGTTTCATTTAAAACATCCTCATCTATTAACTGTTCACAGAATATCTAAGATCGGTGGCCGTAACCCAGTCTTCCGGGGCTTGCATGAGTTTGCCGGGATTCAGTATATTATTGGGGTCCAGCGCTTTTTTAATGATCCGGAGCAATCCCAGGGAATCGGCCTTTTCAACCTTGAAGGCGGCTGCCTTGGAAAGTCCGATGCCGTGTTCTGCGCTGGTGGTGCCGTTAACCGATCGTACATATTCATAGATTTCAGTAATGGCTTTCCTTGCAGACTGCCACTGGTCTTCCCGTCTTGTGTCCATCAATATTTTGGTGTGCATGCAGCCGGACCCGCAATGGCCGTATGCCGTCATGATAATATTATTTTTCTTGGCAACCTCATGGATTTTTCCCGCCATCTCAGCCATCTTGGAGTAGGGGACTGCCATATCATCTGCCAGGGAGGTTGAAGACAGGTTTTCATCATATTTGGACAGGGCGGGGAATAGTTTTTTCCTCCCCATGAAAATTTTTGCCCTCTCCTTGGGATCATAGCTTGAATGGAGATCTTTTCCATGGTGTTGTTCACAGATTTTTTGCATCTTATTAATTTCATAGTCAACCGCCTCTTTGACCATGCCGTCGGCCTCATACATAAGGGCGGCAGCCACTTCCTTTAACCCGAGATCCATGGTTTTGTTGACAGCTTTGATGGCAATGGAGTCCATCAGTTCCAGCATGGAGGGATTGGCCCCCGAGGACATGATGGATCCGATGGCTTCACCAGCATCCTGCAAGGAGTCAAAATTGGCAATCCCCATGCACCGAAATTCCGGGATGGGCACAAAGCTCAAGATGGCTTCCACCACCACCCCCAGCGTCCCTTCGGATCCGACCATGAGTTTGTGGAGTTGATACCCGGATGCTTCCACCCGGGTATGGGCGCCCAGGGTTACCAGATCACCGTTGGGCATTACCACCTTCATCCCCATGACGGCGTCCCGGGTGGCTCCGTATTTTACGGACCGAACCCCGCTGGCATTGTTGGCAATTTCTCCCCCAATGGTGGCAATTCTGGAGGAAGCAGGTGTTGGCGGGTAAAAGACCCCATATTGTTTCAGAGCCATGTTGAGGTCATCGTCCACAACCCCTGGTTCCACCCGGCAGTAGACATCGGGTAAATTGATTTCCAATATCCTGTTCATCCCCTTCATGTCCAGGATAATCCCTCCCTGGATCGGCACGGTCTGGCCGCACATGCCTGACCCGCCGCCCCTTGGGGTCACCGGAATACACTCCTGGTTGGCATACTTCATTATTTTTTGAACCTGCAGGGTGGTGTCGGGTTTGACGATCACCCATGGCATGGCATGGTGAACAGAGGCATCAGAACCATATACATACAGGTCTGACGGATCCGACTTGATGTTTTTCTCCCCGACAATCTCTCTTAATCTGGGTTCGTCAACTGATTTCATTGCAGGTCCCCTTTTGATAAAAATCTTATAATATTCTGATAAATCATGGTGATTCTTTCGATTTGTATATCTATAATTTGCGATAAATTTCTCATACTTCCATAAACTTTAAAAAAATTCAATGCAATTTGTCTACTCTCTTAAGGAATAAAAAACTCATGCCTTGGCAAACCGGTTTCCAGGGGGTATAATTCCAGCGGATTTGAGCCTTTTGGTTTTGATCAAGAACACGATGACTGGTAAATTTTATGCACCCTATTACAGGACTCTTTGCAGAGGATATCATATGACTTATACAATTAAATTTTTACCCCAGAATAATAGTATTGAAGTTGACGAGAATGAAAGTCTGATCCGGGCGGCCATGGAAGCTGGTGTGCATATCAATGCTTCTTGCGGCGGAACCGGTGTCTGCGGAAAATGCCGGGTTCTTATAGAGGAAGGAGAGGTGGCGGGTGGTGTTTCCGAACATCTTTCCTCTGAAGACCAGGCCCTTGGCTATCGGTTGGCCTGTTTGGCAACGATTTCATCGGATCTGGTGGTGAGAATTCCGGTGGAATCCCAGATGGAGACCAGTCGTCTCAACCAGAAGGAGATGGGCCGCCACACAGCAAAGGCCATGTTTACCAATGTGGATGCGCTCAGGGAAAATGGGCTGTTTATTCCGCCGGTGGAAAAAATTTACCTTGAACTGGACCCGGCAAGTGAAGGGGATAACCAGGCAGATGTGGCACGAATTATCAACCATCTGCGACTCAAGCACGATGAGCACCGGTTGACCATGGGGCTTGGGTTGATCCGAAAAGTTCCGGATATCATCCGCCAGGGAAATTTTAAGGTTACCGCCACCATTGTCCGGCCGGTCAGAAAAGACGGAAAAAACAGAATCACCAATATCGAACCCTTTGATACCAGTGATCGAAATTTCGCCATTGCCATGGATATCGGCACCACCACCGTCTACGGCCAGGCCATAGATGTGCAGACAGGGGAAGTTTTGGCCCAGCACGGGGAGTTCAACAGCCAGATTTCCTATGGGGAGGATGTAATTTCCCGGATTGTGTTTGCGGAAAAAGGAGATGGGCTTGAGGTGCTTCATCAAAAAGTTGTGGAAACCATCAACAAAGTTATCGAAAAAATTGTTAAAAAAGCCAGCATCGAAATCCATGAGGTTTCCACCATTACCCTGGCCGGTAACTCCACCATGACCCAGCTGTTGTTAAAAATTAACCCCACCTATATCCGAAAAGAACCCTATGTGCCAGCTTCCATAATGTATCCTCCTTTCCGTGCCACAAAGATTGGCCTTAATCTCGCCGATCATACCATTGCCCTGATTTATCCCGGGGTTTCCTCCTATGTGGGCGGGGATATCATTGCCGGCATCATGGCGTCCGGCATGTATTTGTCAGATAAACTCACCCTGTACATGGATATCGGGACCAATGCTGAAATCGCCATCGGACACAAGGACTGGATGGTGTGTACGGCAGCTTCGGCCGGTCCCGCCTTTGAAGGGGGGGGGGTAAAATTTGGCATGCGGGCCACCAAGGGGGCCATTGAAGATTTTTCCATCAATCCGGTAACGTTTGAACCCATGATAATTACCGTGGGCAACGTCCCTGCCAAGGGGATTTGCGGGTCCGGCCTCATCACTCTTGCCGCCAAACTCTTGGAAACCGGGGTGATCGATTCCCGGGGGAAATTCAACCAGAATCTTTCCACCCCCAGGATTCGGAAAACCGATGATATCTGGGAATATGTTCTGGTCTACAGGGAAAATACCCAGATTGACCGGGACATTGCCATCACAGAACCGGATCTGGACAATCTGATCCGGGCAAAGGGGGCCATGTATTCTGCGGCCCTGACGCTTGTAGAAGAGATCGGCCTTGGGATCAAGGACATCGAGCGAATTATTCTGGCTGGAGGATTCGGTTCCTTTGTGGATCTTGAATCTGCCATTACCATCGGCCTTTTACCCGAGCTGGATCCCTCCAAGGTGACCTATCTTGGCAATGGTTCTTTGCTTGGATGCCGGATTAATTGTCTGACCAATTCCCTTCGCAGGAACGTGGCTGAGGTGGTGAACATGATGACCAATTTTGAGCTGGCATCCACCTCCTCCTATATGGACCATTATATGGGCGCTCTGTTCATGCCCCATACCGAACTCAATTATTTTCCCAAGGTCAAGGCCCGCCTGGAGGAACTGCGTAAATGAGTTTAGAACGCCTTGGGAAAGAACACCCTGGGAAAGAATATAAGGGGTGTGTCAGGCACATAGAAATTGAAAA
>JAFLJU010000630.1 GCA_022712835.1 Desulfobacteraceae bacterium | reverse complement strand
TCATGGATCTGCTGCAAGGCCTCCATACCCGACATTTTCACCATTTTCATATCCAAAAGTACCATGTCAAAGGCCTGGGACCTGACCATGTCCACCCCCACATCCCCATCATGGGCCAGAAAAATCTTGTACCCCCAGTCGGTCATCAGGGTTTTGAGCATCCTTGCATGGGCGGCATCATCATCCACCACCAGTATTTTATTTACGGTCATATATATCCTTTCCTTCGGGTTTAACCCTGGGATTTATCCTTGGGGTTTTTCCTGAATAGTTCCGGGCAGCCGGATCATAAACCGGGTCCCTGTTTTCGGATCACTTTCCACCCGGATATCGCCCTTTAAGTTCTCAACAATTCTGTGAACAATGGAAAGACCCAAACCTGTTCCCTCGGGGCGGGTGGTAAAATAGGGGTCAAACACCTCATCCAAATTCTCTTTATCAATACCTGCTCCATTGTCCGTCACATGGATTTGAATTCCCACATCTTCAGGTAAATCCAAGACATCCACCGTCAATATCCCATTTTCTCCCATGGCTGCGATGGCATTCATATATAAATTGAGCAGAATCTGGTTCATCCGGTCCGGGTCTGTCCGAAAGCTTACCTGATCTGTTTGAATATTCACAATGGCCTGGATGGATTTTTTATCCAGATCGTGCTGAACCAGTTTCAGGGAATGAGCAATCAACTCATGAAGCCTAACCTCTTTGTTCTCAACGGCCAAGGGTTTGGCAAATTCCAATAGCTGGGTAACGGACCGATTAATGCGCTCCACCTCCTGAACCATTATCTGGGCGGTTTCCCTGTCGTCTGAATTATGTTCGTACCGTTTACCAAAATAAGTGGCAAACCCTTTAATGGAACTTAAAGGATTTCTGATCTCGTGGGCCACCCCCCCTGCAAGCTTACCAATGGCGGCCAGATGGCGGGTGGTTTCCACCTCTTTTTTCAATGCCTTAAGCTGGGTCAAATCCCGGAACAAAAATAAAAAGCCCTCTACCACCCCCTGGTTATCCACAATGGGGGAAGCGGTCATGGAAAGCCTCAGTTCCCTTGGACTTCCCAGGGTGACTTCCCGGGAAATCGGTTTCCCAAGGGTCTCCATCTCACAGACCAATTGAATCATCTGGGGGAAGGGTTTTTCAGGCACCTGTCCCAGAATTTCTTTTGCTGCCCGGTTCATGGAGGTGATCCTGTAATCCGGATCAATGGTCACCAATCCCGCGGGCATATTCTGAACCACATTATCGGAAAATGCCTTCACACTGGACAAAGAGGCCCTGGCAGACCGATATGCCTGGAAGGCAAACAGGCAAAAGATCCCAATGCACCCCATCAGAAAAAAAAGGACTCCCCGCCCCATGGTCTGGCGTACCAATCGCCCCTGGGCAAGTCTGGCCCGGGTCATGGAAAGCCCTGCAAAGATATAATGCTCGGTCATATTTGAAAAGTCAGGTTCAATACCCGATTTTTCCGGGCAGGCCCACCGGGAAGGGTCTTCGCCAAAGTATCCAGAGCCCGGCGGGGAATTGTCATACCTACCCCCTTGCTTAGCCCCTTCCCTGGACCCCTGCCCCCTACCGTGCATGGGTTTATGCCGGCCCCGGAATCCAGAGGTCAAAGGGGTAAACCGTTTAAACACTTCAAAGACCTGCTGACCATCCATCTGCCTTGTCCGATGGGAAACCAGGAGGGTGTCCCCCTGAACCGCCGCAATTTCCGGCATGGCATCATATATCTTTCCCACCATGGCAGCATCGCTGTGGGCCAGGATTTCCCCTTCCCTGGAGGTGATCATGATATAATCAATATCCGGTTGACTTGCCGTTTCCAGCAGCATGGCCTGAATCCTCTGGGCGCCCCACCGCATGGTCAACATGCCGGTCCTGGTTCCCGCCTCAAAGGTTCTGATCAGAGAAATCCCCTTGATGAGCAACCGCTCCCTTATAAACTCCTTTTGGCGTTCCATGCGATCCAGGGTCATAAAGGCGAAAATAGGCACCAATACCACCAACACCCCTGCCACCATAAAGGGAGAGATAAAAACAGATATTTTTTTGTTAAATAGTTTCATAATAAATTGATATTCTTTGCAAAAATAATACCAACTCCAATTTGCTTAAAAATCAATTAGTTCCATTATCCGGGGCAGACATATCGGGTAAATAATACCCACTTCCATACCCTATGCTGAGTAAAAAGTATACAAAATGATATCTCCCAAATACCGAGAGCCCGGCTATGGGGCATATTATGAGACATGAAATCCACCTTCAGGATCCGTGGCTGAAAAATTTTTACATACCTTTACCGAATGGACAATGGGGATGTGTACACTCTGGACAGTCCATGCATAACCCGCCGTGTCCAATAAATGCCAATTCTTTTTTTCCGATATGCTCACCGATTAATATTCTCGGGAGAATCAAATCCAAAACGGTAACTTTGTGATGAAGCCCACAGGCGGGGACACCCAAAATGGGAATTCCACTTATATAAGCAACCATGAACATTGCACCCGGTAAGACTGCTGCACCATAATGCATTTCAGTGGCACCTGCTTGGTATATTCCTTTCCTCGTAACATCATCAGGGTCTACACTCATACCGCCACTTAAAAGGATAAGATCACACCCATCGTTTATATGTTTTTCAATAGCCAGTTGAATAAGGGATACATCATCTGGAGCAAAGGTTATTTCTGACACGAAAGAACCTATTTCCGCAATTTTTTTATTTAAAATAGGAGCGAACTTATCATCTATCAGGCCATTAAAGACCTCGTTACCGGTGATGACAATACCAACGTTTGAATTTTTAAGCTCATGTACACTGACAGTTCCACCATTTTGCTGGGCAATCGCTGCAGCACGCTCAACCGGTGTTCTTTTCATCACCAACGGTATGGGCCTTGTTGCGGCTATCTGTTGGCCTTTTTTTACCAGAGTATAACTGTGTAAAGAGGCACACATGACTTCATCCACCATATTAAACGCAGCCAGATTTGCCTTATCAACAACCAGAAGGCCATCGGTTTCAGCATATAGACAAATCTTACCTTCTTTGGGGTCATCTTCCCATGTGACGCCAGGGCCTGCTAATCCGTTAGCCAAGATAGGTGCTGCCTGGTTTTCGTGGATTTCATCTTTTTCAAGATTTATGAGGTAAAGATGATTTTTCCCCAACTTCTGCAAATGACAGATATCTTCATCACAGATCGTGTGGCCTTTTCTAAAAGCAGTCCCTTTAAATTCGCCCGGTCTGATTTCAGTAATATCATGGCTTAATTTTTCACCAACAGCATCTTCGACACGAATTTTTTTAAACACGTTAGATTCTCCTTTATCAGTTACGCATACCGATCATTCCTATCGGGATTCAACTCAGAGCAGTCCCTTTTACAAAACCAGCCTGAGATTTTCCATTTTTCCCATTTAATGGTGACCAATCCATCCCAGGCCAGGAAATCTCCATGGCATGTGAAAAATAACTATTCCCACTACATGGTTTACAAAGCGTTTGACCTTCTTTCACAATTTCTCTACCGTCACGAATGACCTGTCCGCACTGACTGCATGTGGTTTTTTGTTTTGTAGGACCTGGAAGATCAAACTCATTAATATTTACATGAACTTTTTGAACCCTGAAAAGCACACTGTCCGGCATTCTTTTATATGCCAATAGTTGTCTTTGAGATTTGCCTTCAACCTCGGGGGCATATACATCAGAAAGATCCCTGGATTCTTCTGTGGAAATGATTCGATATGATTTATCAGTGGTAAGATTTATAAAAGTTGCGGCCATGATACCATAATCCATGAATTTCAAACTTCTACGCCCAAGTTTTACACCGGTAACATACGCAACAGCATCTGCGGTACATCGATCCATTTCTACATAAACAAGAAGCTTTTTGATCTGTTCTGAACTTTTTGGATTATCAAGACAGATAAGTCGGCACCCCAACATCGCCATCCGGACACCCACAACCTGACCAGGACAAAGATGACCATGCGTCCTAGCCGATTCTTCAAGTAAATATTCGAAAGATTCCATTTGTATCCTTTAAGCCTGGGTCACAGCAATAAAAACGCTTTCCAGGTACTCAATTTCTTCTGCGACAAAAACCCTGGTGGCTTTTGCAAGATTGCGATAAAATTCAGTGCTGGCATGCTCGATCACACAATCAGTGAAATCGGGTACCCACATATTCAAATGGTCACAAAGAAATGATTTTTGATGATACAATATCTCCTGAGCTTGCTCAGGGTCATAGGCTTTGATGCTTTCAATTTCTTTATAAATTAGGAAAAACATAAATTCAAGTTCGACAGCAATATGGTCTGGAACCTCTTTAATATTATTAGAAATATCTAATCCAAAACTTTGATATCTTTTTTTTGCATCCATGGATGAATCGCCCATGACTTTGCGTTCATTTTCAGTATAGACAGATCCATATGGAGCTGCTGGTAAGCTGTAAGGCCCGATAAAAAGCCGTGTATACTCAATTTTGAGCAGTTCCAAATCACAATTTTGAGCAAGTTCAGTCTGCATACATTTTATATAGGATGCTGCCTCAAAATTCTGGTTTGACAATTGCTCAGACAAAGTATCCAAATTCGTGAGAATGGATTCTTCGGGTAATCTATAAAAACTTGCTAAACTTTTGTAGATATCCTGTCTCGCGGTCTCCTGTGACACAAGGTTTTGACTATCCATATAATTTCTCCTTTATAACATTACGATCCATTTTTTTTGGATAAGTACTGATTTTTTCATCCGGGGGAGGTGGTTAAAGCCGGATGAAAAAATCAGCCACAACTCAAGCGTATAAAAAACAGTGTCTAATGGTTAAGCAGGTTTAGCCTCTAATTTCAAAAATCGTTCTCCCAAAGAGAACAATAGCAACATAACTGCAATGGACAGCATAAAAACCATCCATTCCCAAATACTTGGAAAATAAGAAATCACATCAGGGAATTGTTCCGCTTTAGGACCAACAGGACGGCTCTGTCCGGCCAATAGGATTTCCATATGCATCGCAAGCGTTCCCACAAGTACAAGTGCCGAGGTAAGCATTCTGGTACTGTTGTTATAACGAAGTCCCGGTATGGAAATTAAAATAAAAGGCAGAAATAATCCCAGGACTACTTCTGTATTCATACCGGCAATACTGCCGAAAACCTGGGCATATTTATGATAATTTAAGAATTCTGGAATGACGGTTGAACCTTCAAAAAAGAACTTGATGAAGGTCAAAACTATAACTGCACCAAGAGAGCCTGTAAATATTCTGGTTAACTCCCTCATCAAAGAATTTTTATCCTCTGCTAGCCCATTGCCTGTAATTTGTGCATGAATCAGGTTGTAGAAAAGACAGAGTGCAGATCCGCTGAGAATAGCCATGAGCAGGCAGTATATAGACATGAGCGGTCCAAAATAAGTCACCCTTGACTCTGTAAGGCCAAAAACTGAGCCGATCATTAAAGGTGCAATTAAAGCACAAAGAAAACCAATTTTACCGAGAGTTTTACTTGTCGTGCTGGACCAGTCACCTGCATGAATTCTTTGGAATTTCAGGACCAGTACGACCAGCTCAATACTATATATAGTGCCCATCCACCAAATCGGCGAACTAAGATTTGGTGAGAACAAGATATACACCATATTAAGAACATTACCAAGTTCAAGTCCTATGGATATAAAACCACCAAGCAATGCTGCTATTGCAAGAAAAACCAATCTTTTGGCAAAAGGTTCGTATCGCTTAACGCCAAATACCAATGGAATCGATGCCAGAAGAGTCAAGCCTGAACTTGCCAATGCCAGGTAAATATATACCCCCAATGGTAATGACCAAATCAGTACATCATTTGCGTTAAAAAGGTGATGGCCTTCTGTTAAAAGTTTAAAAGCTGCAAATAATCCAATAAGGATAGCGATGCCCAGAAGACCAAGCCAGGGAAAAAACAATCTGTTTGAAGGTTTTAGATTCATTAGATACCTCCTTTGCTTGGTTGATAGTTTGCGGGGTTAAAGTCTCTTATATAGAACACATGGGGTTCGGTTCCGACCTGCTCTTTGAGCCTGAACGGCCTAAACTTACCCAGCAGTTGTCGAACCTTGCTGTTTGGATCGTTCATATCACCAAACACTCTTGCATCTGCGGGACAGGCGTCCACACATCTGGGCAATTTTCCTCTTTTCACCCTGTGATCGCAGAATGTGCATTTTTCAACCACACCTTTAGGGCGGATTCCCGCCAGTGTCTCTTCTCTTTCCGGATTGTAATAGGGAATTGTATTCCCACCGACTTTTTCTACTTCTTCAGCTGGAGAGGTGGTACCTTCCAGAACTTTTTCACGGTTTTTCCAGGGTTTGTGAGGATTTGTCCAGTTAAAATAGATCACACCATAAGGACAGTTAAACTCACAATATTTACAGCCTATACATTTTTTTGGATTGTGCATGGTAATGCCATTTTCCAGCTTATGCATGGCACCTGTTGGGCAACCTCTGACACAAGGTGCATTTTCACAGTGGTTGCAAAGAGTGGGAATGTAATGATATCGAACATTGGGAAATATCCCGGATGTTTCAGTAATTTTATTTGACCAGTAGATCCCGTCAGGCACATTGTTTTCATTCCTGCAGGATATACTGCAGGCACTGCACCCGACGCATCTTTGAAGATCTATAACCATTGCGTATCTTGGCATTATTTATTCCCCCTTATACCTTTTCAATTTTAACCCGGGTGACACCGTAATATGCCGAGGCACCACTGAGTGCTTCATATTGTGCCGGAATAATGTCATTGCTGCTGCCGCCACGTGCCTCTTTCCTAAATTTTTTGGATGCCAGGCGACCATAAACCCAATGCCCCTGTCCATAACACTTTGCAACAGTACCAGGCCTAACTCCTTCCCAGAGTTTTGCGGTACAAACAAGACTGCCAGTGGGAGAGGAGACCTTTATCTGATCACCATTTTTAATATTAATTTTTTTGGCATCCAATGGATTAATTTTTGCTACATCATCCCAGGCTTCATCTCCAGGATCGATATCCTTAAAATCATAATACCAGCTACAGTTTGCTGATCGTCCCTCTCGATTGAGGCGGGACTTATGATCCACATGGATAAAAGGATATTCTTTTTCATCTCCAAGTGTATAAGGTTCTTCATAGTGCGGAATAAATGCCATCTCACCCCTTGCAAGGTATTTTGTGACTTTCATTACCTCATCTACGGTTGTTTCATGTTTATGGGCATGTTTTTCCAAGGCCGCTTTTAAGGTTTCACTATAAAATTCAAACTGTTTGGTTTTAGTTTTCATATGACCCCATCGCTTTTTAAAAGGATAAGGTGCTGAATTCCAAACCCCTTTTTCTGCCAGAGCGTTCCAACCATCGAACTTATCACCGCCTTTGTATTGAGCCGGGTCCCAAAGTTGTTGCGTTGCATATTTCAATGCATAAAAAGCAAACTCTTTCTCATTGGTCGGCTCCTTGCCTGTCTCGGGATCTTTATACGTCTTATAATGACGCAGCAGATTGTCAAATCCTTTTTCTGCAAGCTTTTCTGCAATCAGCCAGGGGATCTCTGTTTCATCAGTTTTATAATCCCATACATTGTCAATAATCGGCTGCATCAAGGTGACATGTCTATGACCATTACCATGAGATTTGACATATCCCCACTTTTCAAACATGTGATGGGTATCTGGTAACAAAATGTCTGCAAACCATGAAAACTCAGATGCATTCGTCGTGATATGAGCCAGGAATGGAAGTTTGGATAAAGCTCTTTCCCACCTTTCCGGCTGGGGTGCTGAAAATGAAAAATTATTCATATAAGCAATTGCAACTTTGATTTCATTTGGATCATCATTGAGAATTCCTTCGGCTGCATTGTTGGTAATTACAGCACTGCCGGGTTTCCCTTTTTTCATACAAGGGAATTGGAGTCGTCCTCTTTGATCAATCTTTCCATGCTTTTTGCCCTTTTTAGCAATATCATCTATAAAATCATCTGGTTTCGGGAATTTTATAGTATATTCCTTATTCGCTTTAAGGGTACCCCCAACATTATCAACAGATCCCACAAGACCGTTAAGTGCATGAACAGCCATGGCGGTAAATCCACCCCTTACCTGCATACATGGACCACCGCCCAACCAGGAAATCGCGTGTGGAGCCGCTTTCCCGTACTCAGTGGCCACTCTTCTGATCTGATCTGCTTCAAGGCCGGCAATACTGGCTGCCCATTCTGGAGTTTTATCGTTAAGCTCAAGATTCCACCATTTGACCACTCCATTAGTAAATTTTTCTTCAAAAAGAGTTTCATCAACTTGCTGACCTTTAACGAAAAGATTTTCCCCATGGATAAAATCACCAACAAAGGGCTTATACCATAGCCCTTCTGTTAAAATAACATGGGCGATGGCGACGGCCAATGCACCATCCTGACCTGGCTTTGCCGGAAGCCACTCATCTGCTTTGGCCGCCGTTGCAGAAAGTCTGGGTTCAACTATAGCGATGGTTGCCTTATCGATAGCTTCTCCCCAGACTTTAGAATAATAGGAGACCTGCCGGTTAGCGGCCAGGGGATCTGCACCCCATAAAAGGATGTATCGAGCGTTGGTAACATCATACTGACGATAATCCCACAACCCTTCAGTATAATAGGGACCAAATTTTTCAGCTTCGGCACACAGGGAAGAATGAGATATATTATTTGGAGACCCAATAATTTTTGTCATCCTGTCATACAAAATATCTCTCATATACGAGTAGCGCCCACGCATCAGCATGTATTTGTGTGTCTCACCATCATTTCTCAGCTCCATTATTTTATCGGCGATAGTATTAAGAGCCTCATCCCAGGAGATGGAAACAAATTTAGGGTCTTCATTTCGACCTTTTTTGGGATTTGTACGCTTCATTGGTGTTTTGATCCGATCAGGATCATAAACCTGCTGTAATGCCAGATGAGACCGTGGACAACCTGCACCTAAATTTACTTTTGAGTGTGGATTGCCTCTCACCTTAACAGCTCTGCCATTAATAACATAAACTTGCTTGGAGCACCAAGAGGTGCACCCCTGACAAGTTGCGGGAAGCCATTTGCCTTGATCTTTCCCTGTTTCGCCTGATGCTTCAGCCAATGCTTTCATCTGTGGCAGCATACCGCCACCAACTGTAACGGCTGCACCTGTTGCAACGGTGGCTTTCATAAAGGACCGACGAGACAAGCCTTTATTTTTCAAAAACTGAGAAATCAGGGATATTGATTTTTCTTTTTTCATTTTCCCTCCGTTTAAATGGTTACGATTAACTTTCTTCATCCTTGTTATTAGACGAACTTGAAGTCGCTTCATTATCGTTATCAATACATCTGAGCCAGTAAAGCAGCTCATCATAATCCAAAGGTTTTGTTAAACAGGCATAAATATGGTAGCAAATGGCATCTTTCAGCTCTGGATGAAATCGATCTTTAGACATGCATAAAAAATAAATATGAGGATACAGAATGGTTAATTCCCGGATAGTCCGGTTATCAATACGGATTGAATCTAAATCCAGAATGACACAATTACAGGAGGTATCTGCCAAAGCTTTGTCCAGATTTTCAACACCCTCAATTAGATGTACTCGGTACTTATTTTTAGATAGGACAGCATCTATCTGATTTAGTTCCTTTGATTTTTCACTTATCAAGACCACTCTTTTTTTCATGTTATTGCTCCAAGACCTTTTCTGCATCAGTTTTATTCTTATTCGAGCTGTACAATGCTGTATTAATTAGCAATTAGTGTGCCTGTGAAATAAAAGTTTGATCCCTATGTCTCTATATTCTTAAAGTCTAAATGAGCAGGATTGGTCTAAAACTACATCTGCGGAGGTTATTCGATAATTTTAATAAGACTGCAATAATCGAAACATTGATCTAGGGAACATGAATTTTGAGATTGGCTAAAACGTCCGGATTTCGTACGACATTTGTTGACAAAATTAAATGTATATGTCATTTCAATATGTTATAGTCATCCGAAAATCGGACGCAAGACAATATCGTACGGATAACACATAAGGGTCTAAACGCCTTTTGAAGTAAGCAAGATTGCTTTTGATGGATATTTTCTCCGCTTTTACATTTAAAGCCTCCGTGCTTAAGCATATAAAGAGATGTGGCATGTGGTTTTCACTGTGTTTTATTCTTGAGATTAAGGTTTTGGAGAATGTGACATATGAAAAAAATTAAATACACTTTAGTTTTACTATCATTTTTTATATTCGCACTATTAATTTGGGGATGTGAAAAAAGTAATGAATATAAATTTGTAGATCTAAGCGAAAAAATGGTACCAGAATCACAAAATGTTTCTGCCCCAGGCCCTAAACAGCTTAGGGTAGCTGTCGCTGCAATGATATCCCCAAAAGAAACCCTTGTATATTATGAAGAACTATTAAATTATATCGGCAGAGAAGTGGGTTACGAAGTTGTCTTAATCCAACGAAAAACTTATTCAGAAG
>JAFLJU010000269.1 GCA_022712835.1 Desulfobacteraceae bacterium | reverse complement strand
ACCTGTCATGTTTTCGGGATCCAGTATATCTACCATATTCTTTACTCCTCTGTCTCGCTGATCCAGCCTTTTATTATATTAACGGACTTGAAAAGATCTTTGTGTGCGTAGTACCTGGCTTTTTCCGTCACGGACATATTGCTCAGATAAGCGGCCCGCTCACTGGCCGTCATTTTTTTAAGGAAATCTTCTTTCTGGGCTTCGGTCATCAGCTCCAAAAATTCTTTCTGCTGCTCAGCATCCATTTCAACGAACTCGGGCGGTCTTTCATCTTCAGCCAAAAGTGCCATTTCCTCGGGACTCGGCAATGCTTCCTGTTCTACGGTTACCTTGATATCCTTTACCGTTTTGATAATCGGACGAATCACGAAAAGGAACAGAACCAGAACCAGCAGAAGATTGGCAATGAGCCGACCATATTCATTCTGAACCATTCGCCATCCGGTCAGAGCCGGTGCTGCCATGTCCAGGTCACCAATGGAAGCAAATGGAAAGCATTCCATGGAAACCTGGTCGCTTCGCTCTTCATTGTAGCCCATTGCCTTAATGACGATATCTTCAAATTGTTTCATCTCCGCATCAGACCTGGGCAAATAGACCCGCTGCCGATTTCCGGCTTCGTCCACCTTGAATTCATATTTTCCGTCAATCACGGCCGCCACGGAAAGCCGATTCAAAACAGCCATGGGTTTCCGGGTTTCCCGGATCCGCTTGCTTATCTCAAAATTTAAGGTATCATCACTTTTGTTGATCCGCTCATTGGTTTTCTCTCCCATGGGATTTTCATCGGTAATGGGGTTTACACTGGAAGGAATTCCAATATCCTCTACCACCTGGGAGACCTTTTCGGCTTTATTTTTACGACTCCGGATGAATTCCCCCCCCCTTTCAAAAGGATCATAAATTTCTTCGTTCATATCGTCCTTTGAAAAATCCATCTCCGATGTTACCCGGACAATGGCCTTATCCTGACCCACGATCCGTTCCAGCATGGTTTGGATTCTTTTGGTCAGGTTTTCTTCAAATCTCACCTTATACTGATATTGGGAATCCGCCAGATTATCCGCATCAATGCGAGCCTGTTCCGCTTCAGATTTTCCTTCAAAAAGAATCCGGCCAGAAGTGTCCACAATGGTCACCAGTTTCGGGGTCAGATCCTGGACAGAACTTGCCACCAAATGGGCAATGGCGGTTACATTTTCCTTGGAAATATCGGTGTTAAGTTCCAGCAAAATGGATGCCGAGGGTTGTTTGGTCTCCTCGACAAAAACAGAATCCTTGGGCAATACAATCATCACCCGGGCACTTCTCACTTCATCAAAGGCGGTAATGGTTCTGGCAAGCTCTCCCTGGAGCGCTCTTTTTTTATTAATCTTTTGTACAAATTCAGTGGTTCCGAATTCTGTTTTATCAAAAATTTCATATCCGACACCGCCGCCCTTGGGTATCCCTGATTTTGCCATGGTAAGCCTGACATCATAAACAATGGATTCAGGAACCATAATGGTGGTCCCGTCTCCGGTCAGCCGATAGGGGGTGTTTGACTCCTTTAAGATCTCCACCACCGAAGCGGCATCTTCCTTTGTCAACCCGCTGTATGCCGCTTTGAACTCTGTTTTATTTGTCCAGATGAACATAGTGATAAAACCGGCGACCAGAACCATGACAAATAGTCCCAACCCGATTTTTTTGGGAAGGGACAATTCTTTAATTGTTGTAAGTATTCTTTCAATGACAGGATTCATCTAAGCCACTCCATTTTACCTTTATACCACCCATTTATACCTGCATGCGCATGACTTCGCTATACGCTGACATGACCTTGTTTCTGGCCTGGGCCAATAATTTCAAAGAGGTATTTGCCTGGCCTAGGGCCAGCATCCCCTCATGAATTCCCATTTCTCCCTGGATCACCGCCTCAATAGACTCGTCACCAAAATTTTGTTTTGAATTCACATCCAAAACAGCCGACTTAAGTCTCTCTGAAAATTCAGGGCTCCGCCGTTGAATCCTGCTGGACAGAGATTCTGTATTTAAAGAAATCTTACCAATCCCGGACCCTATACCATTAATATCTGCCATTTGTCTCTCCTAAATTACCTTCCGATCTCAAGGGCTTTGGCTACCATGTCCTTGGTTGATGACAATACAGTGACACTGGCTTCATAGCTTCTTTTGGCCACCAGCATGTCGGCCATCTCCGTCAAATGATCCACATTGGGCATCCTTACATATCCGGTGGCAGGATCGGCATCGGGGTGAGCTGGGTTAAAGACCAGGGAGAAATCCTCCTGGGACCGGACTATTTCATCCACCCGCACTCCGTTCCCATTGCCCGGTTTTTTATCCGAATCAAATTCAATGGGGCTCAGCTCAATTTTCGGGTCATTTTCTTTTTGGGCCTGCTTTTGTTGGATGACACTTTTAAAGGAATTGATATCCTCGCCCTTTAAAATCACCATTTTTCTCCGATAGGGCCCGCCTTCAGCCGTTCTAGTGGTATCTACATTGGCCAGATTCTCTGCGATTACGTTGAGCTTGGTACGATGGGCGGCAAGTGCCGTCCCACTAATTTTTGCTGCATTCATAAGATTCATGATTTATTTACCTCCTTCATCAATGGAATAATTCAACATTGTCATTTTCCGCAGCAGCAACTCAGCCGTGGTTTTATATTTGATATTATTTTCCATCAAATTCATCATTTCTGTATCAATATTTACCGAATCCAGATGATAGATATCCACCTCTTCGCTGTTACTGCCGTTCATTGAAAACGAATCTTCTCCATAAGGAGACAAATGCCGGGGATTGGTTTTATCCAAATAATCTGGCTCTTTATCTCCCATGGCCCGCTTCAATGTTTTCTGGAAATCCAGATCAGAGGGTTCATACCCGATGGTATCCATGTTTGCGATATTTCCGGAAATCAGATTATGACGTCTGGCAGATATATCCAGGGAGTTGGCAATGACTTGGTGGGGTCGTCCAAAAATTCTTGAATCTGTCATTTTCCTCTGTCTCCTGCGTAAATTATAATTTAAACCTTACCCAACACATCCTGTCAGAGTAAGAATGCAAATTATATGCCGCGATAATAATCAGAGGGTTTCTTTATACTCGTTGAGTTTATTTCTCAGGGTTCTGACACTGATACCCAGTATTTTTGCTGCATGGGTCCTGTTCCCTTCTGTATCATCAAGGGTCTTGAATATCATTTTTTGCTCCATTTCCCTCAAGGAACCGGAAGCCTCGTCCAAAGGGGAATCTGAAAGCATGTCCCCTTCCAGCGCCATGGGTACTGGCACCCCGTCCAGGAGAAGGTCTTCTGGCTTGATCTGGTCTGACTCCGCCAATAATACGGACCGGTGAATAATATTTTCAAGCTCCCGGACATTTCCGGAAAACAAATGGGCGGAAAGGAGAGAGAATGCCTGTTTTGT
This sequence comes from Desulfobacteraceae bacterium, assembly GCA_022712835.1. The sequence continues at coordinate 6,606 of JAFLJU010000269.1, read as the reverse complement.
CATTCCTTTGACATCTCTTCCGTCAATTTTGCAGTATTTTTTGATGAAGAAATCACACAACAACCCAAGATCTCCAATACGATCCCTCAGAGGAGGAATGACCAAAGGGATGGTATTGAGTCTATAATAAAGATCTTCACGAAAACTGTTATTTTCCATGGCTTCCCTGGCATTCCTGTTGGTGGTTGCAATGATCCGGACATCCACTTCCACAGGCTGGGTTCCCCCGACCCGGTCCACCACTTTCTCCTGGATCACCCGTAATAATTTTGCCTGGAGGTGAAACTGCATCTCGGTGATCTCATCTAAAAAAAGGGTCCCTTGGTTGGCCATCTCAAACTTTCCTTTTTTTTGTGATATGGCACCGGTGAAGGCCCCTTTTTCATGGCCGAACAATTCACTTTCCAATAAATTTTCAGGAAGAGCTGCACAATTAATGGCAATGAAGGGCTGGGAATGACGGCTGCTTTTTTCATGGAGATATTTGGCAAACAACTCCTTACCCGTACCGCTTTCTCCCTGGATCAGAACCGAAGCCGTGGAATCCGCCACCCGGGATGCTAGTTTAAGCAAGTTTAACATCCCCGTATCCTGGGTAATAATCGCCACCGGTTTCTTTTTGTTGGAAACCGATTCTTCGGAAGGGTTAGTTGATTCCTTTGATAACAGCGCTCTTCTGGTGCTCAATTCCAGCTGACGAAAATCAACGGGTTTGATAAGATAATCCATCGCCCCACATTTCATTAAGCTGACAGCATAATCCACCACCGGCTCAGGCGTGATAATAATTGTTTTACAATTTTGTTGGGTTTGGGTTATTTTTTTCAAGAATTCAACGGCTGAAAAACCCGGGGTGGAATCATCGGCAATAACGATATCGGGTTTGCTTTCCATGAGAAGTTCTAGGGCATGGGTTCCTTCGGGAACGGCATCCACCAGAAAACCCAAATCTTCAAATCGCCTGACATAGGCCATCCGATCCTTGGGGTTTTCCATTATAATAAAAATTCGGTGTCCAGGCATATAAGACGCTTGTTCCCATCCCTTAAGAATTTATAACGGTTTCTGCCAGTTCCAGGGTTGTCAGACGCTGACGTGCAAGTCGTGCCCACACTGAATCATAATTGCCTGTTACCTGTTCAAACGCCTCTTTTGCTTTTTGGATAATATTGCCTTTTTGATAGGCATCCCCGAGGAGGAACCCCAAATTGGCTTTTTCCCTATTCCCTTCGGAGAAATTCAAAGCCATTGAAAAGGCATCGGCCGCCTGGATATAAGAGGTAAGACGCAAATAGGTATTCCCCAGTTTCTTGTATGCGTCCGTCATCGTATCATAATTTTTACCAGGCGCGGCTGCCAGATCCTTTACGGCCTGGGCAAGAAGTTTTGAGGCCGTTGTCAAATCATTTTGTTGTTCATAAATATTGGACTTTCGAATCAGAATCTTTCCCTTTTCCAAACTATTGCCTGACACCAAATAGGCTTGTTTAAATTTCCCCGCCGATTTTGCAAATAATTTCTTCTCCAAATAGATTTCCCCCATGCGGGTCAAGGCCTCGACCCTGTATTTGTTTTTCGGGAAGCGTTTTGAGAAAGCGGCAAATAATTTCAATGCATCCTCATCCCTTCCGGACTCATCCATGGCGAGCCCCAAGCCAAATAATAATTCAGGAGATCTACGAGATCTTTTATACTGTTTATAGGCATTAATCAAATGATTAAATGCCTGTTCATACAAGTTTGCCTTCAAATAAGCCACACCGACATGAAAGGAAATCTCACGACTTCCCATCTTGTCTATCTTGGTATGCTCCAACTCATAGCGATTCAAAATAGAGGTATACTCATCTGCTTTTAACTGCTGTTTAAACAAGGCCTCATATGCCTGTTGCATTAATTTAACTGCTTCATACCGCAGCCCTCTGGGATGGGTTGACAAAAGGTCCTCAATTTCCGTAATACATTTATTGTATTCTTTGTTCTTCTGATAAATTTCAGCAAGCCGCATCATGGCAATCCTTGCATAGGTATTGTCCGGAAACCTTGTCTTGATCATTTCATAAATTTCAATTTTTTCCGGATCAGTTTTCAGATACCTTGCAATACCAATGGATGCATTCACATACCCTTGTGAATCCGGGAACATTTCACGAACAAGTTCATAAATTTTAATTGCTTTTCCCGAATTATCTTCAATCCCATAGGCATCCCCCACATTGCTCAACACAACGTCTCTATCAGGAATCCCAGGGAACAGATTTAACACCCGCATAAAATGCTGCCTTGCCTGGGTATTCAACCCCAGTTCAAAATTGGCATTGGCCATGTTCAACAACAGATCCGGTGATTCATACACCTTTTTATCATTTAAGTTAACCACGTAGTTAAACACGGACAGGGCATCAAAGTATTGTCGTTTTTTGAAAAGTGCTTTCCCATACCCCACACCAGCGTCGGCGATATATGTATTTTCAATGGGAGACTCAAATACCTGTTTGTAATACCCCATGGCAACCCCATGATACCCTTTTCCAGTATAAATATCCGCCAGATAATAGAGAACCTCTGGCATCCCTGAATAGTCAGGATATCCCTGCCTTACAATATTCAAATACCCTTCTGCCGCCGCATTATTTTTCAATGCCAGATTGATCATGGCAATACTCGTATAAGCGTAAGGGACCTGGGAAGAACGGGGGAAGGAAACCAGGACGTCTTGAAACAATTTTTCTGCCGCAAGCAGGCCTATATAATCTTCTTTGGCAACACTTTTAGCGTAAGAATAGGCCCGCAGATACTGAACCTGTTCAAGACAGGAAGAATTTCCCATGGACAAAGATTGATCCAGCAGATCAAATGCTTTCCCATGGGATTGTTTTTTAATCAGGAAAATAGCCTTTTCAATCTGATTGGATTCACATCCTATCCCCTCAATAACCAGACAAAGGTCGCTGATATTACCTTTATACTCACCTTTTACTCTGGGGGGGGGAGTATACACCGGAGGGGATAAGTCGTCGTTCTTTTTTTCCCGGGACAAAACAACCCCCTTAGTTTCGGGCTTGGGGTTTGACAAGACCTGGGATTCAGGCCGGGCCTTGGGAACGGGGCCTATCTCACTATCCTCTTTTTTGGCTTCTTTTTTGGCTTCTTTTTTTGTTTCTTTGACGAGCTTGCCTGGGTTGGCCTTTGGGGCCACTTTTACCACAGACTTGGATACCGTGCTTGCCGATGTCTTATCAAAACTCAAAGAAAAACGGGTATCAGATTTGTTAAAACCGGAACGAATGCGCCCAAATGGTAACTTCCCGGTGACCACCACGGCAACGACGTCTCCGTCAAGGGTTTGGATACTGATGTGCTCAATGGCGGGATTCTTCCTGCCCAATACCTTGAGGCCCGGGGAAAGGACGACATCTTTCAATGCCACCAACACTTCTCTTTCCTCAATTTGGATGACCTTGACAGGCACTTTTCCGGTAACAAAAAACTGAACAGACAACGGATTACTCTGAATCGTAATCTTTTGAATTACATTTTTTTTTGCCGCAACAGCTCCGGGCAGGAATACCAGGATCAGGATAAACAGGCCTAAAGCGAACAAAGCCGGTTTCTTCAACAGTCTCAAATATTTGGTGCTTAATTCTCTCATAATCTCTCTTAGCCCTATGGATTTATATGATTCAGAGAATTAACTATGCAAGTGATATGCCACAACTTAAAACAGAATAGAACAACCGACCAGAAGCCCCATTCAATAATTAACAGCATTACGGGAATGCTCAAAGTTAAAATTATTCGTCAAAAAATTGGCATTTCCATTTCAGGTTTGATCTTCATTTTTTTCAATTTCTCAACCAGGGTAGTACGGTTCATCTTTAACATCTGTGCAGCCTTGGCCTTCACCCATCCACTTTCATTCAGGGCATGGGCAATCAGACTTCGCTCATAATTTTCAACCGCTTCGTTAAAAGAGATACCATCATTAAACACACAAGAAACGGAAGGAGAGGAATGCTTGGAAGAAACCTGGGTCATACACCCAGGCAAGTCCAGGGGCTGAACGTCGATCTCCTCCACAAGAACAGATATCCTTTCAACCATATTTTCAAGTTCCCTGATATTACCGGGCCACTCATAATTTAACAAAATCTTTTTTGCCGGATCTGTAAACCGCTTTATCTCATAACCTGACAACCGCTGAAATAGATTATTCTGAAAATGTTCCGCCAGGGGAAGAATATCATCCCTGCGCTCTCTTAGGGGCAGGATATGGATGGGAATGACATTTAGCCGGTAATACAGATCTTCTCGGAACTCTCCTTTTTCAATGGCAACGGCAAGATCTTTATTGGTCGCTGAAATCACCCGGATATCCACTGAAATAGTCTGGGTTCCGCCCACCCGTTCAAATTCCCGTTCCTGTAAGGCGCGCAATAATTTAACCTGCAAATCCGGGCTCATGTCTCCTATTTCATCCAAAAAAATAGTGCCTTGGTCTGCGATTTCAAATCGGCCTACCCTGGAACGATGGGCACCGGTAAAGGCCCCTTTTTCATGTCCAAATAATTCACTTTCTAAAAGTTCACTGGGAATGGCACCGCAATTGATAATCACCATGGGACCGTTCCCCCGGGGACTATTTTTATGAATGGCCCTTGCGATAAGCTCTTTACCGGTTCCGCTTTCTCCGGTAATCAGGACAGAAGAATCTGAGTTTGCAACCTTTCGGGCCGTATCAAGCACTTTGAACAATCCCTTGCTAACCCCTGCAATACCGCATCGGTCAAACCCCATATTACCAGTTCCCCCATCCTTTTTGATAGAATTGCTGGGTGCTGTTCCTGTCATGGGAACCAGGCTCATCTCAAAATTTTCTCAAGCTTGTCGGAAATGGCCTCTGCTGTAAACGGCTTGACCACATAGTTGGACACCCCTGCCTGAACCGCCTCAATAACATTTTGTTTCTGGGCCTCTGCCGTTACCATTAAAAAAGGTTTTCCGGCATACCGGGAATCTGCACGCACCTTTTTTAAAAGCTCAAGGCCTGTCATTTTGGGCATATTCCAATCGGAGATAATCAAGTCAATTGACTGATTTTCCAAAACATCCCAGGCACTTGTACCATCATCAGCTTCCACAAGATTTTTAAAACCTAGTTGTTTTAAAATATTCTTAAGAATACGGCGCATGGTAGCAAAATCGTCAACAATCAAAACCTTGATGGATGTGTCCATTGCCACATTTTCCTCCTTATATGGATTAAAACTGCTTTTCTATCTTTCAAAACATACTTCAATCGTAAAATCTCCACCATCGGTATTAAACGGAATTGCTATTTTGGGTCCGTCTGAGTAATGCCGGATACTATGGTTTTTCCCGGTCACGACAGAAGGAATGGCTGCTTTAAAAACCTTACCAATTTGCTCCAATTCCCGTCTGGCCTGACCGGAAATCATATTGGTTAATTCTCCCACGGCATCGGTAATGTCATCATCCAACCGCTCCATTGTTTCACCAAACATGTTGGAAACAATGGTCAAGATACAGTGTTCTTCAAAGCTGACTGAAATAGTCCCATTCGCAATCCCTGTCAACCCGAGAATCCCGGTGACATCCCCCACAGCAACATTGTCTTTTTTTACATAAGGTTTCCCAGGCACCACCTTGATAAAAGCCATGGTTTCCAGCACATTTAAGGTTGCGTTGATAAACGGATTAATTAACGCTACATCCATTTCGTTTATCCCCCAACACCGCTATAGTCACTCCGAAACATCCGCACGATTGTAATACACAATGTTTTTCAGATGCGAATAAGTATCCACATCCATGGAGTTAAACACTATACCGATCCCAGTGTCGGTCTCTCTGACAATTGCCCCTTCTATGGATAATTCGATTTTTTCCATACCACCTGTCAAATATATTTTCACGGAACAAAGCGTTCCCATGGCAAATCTCTGGTCAGTAGTGACAAAAAGCCCTTTCTGGCTTAAATCCTTTGAGTTGCCCTCCAACCTCACTTGATCCTGGGTTTTGAAATCAATTTGAATTTCAGTAGCAAACCCTACTCTGGAATATTTACGCCTGTCATCATCATTAAAAACAGCCATGGCAGATTCACTCCGTTATTATCTTGTCTAGGGTTACTTTCACGTCAAATTAGCACATTTTAATTTCATGCTCAAGCCATTAAAAATCATCGGGTAATTCCTGATCTGCAATTCTCAAAAAGGCGTCAACCACCTCGGGATCAAACTGGGTACCTGAATTTTCTTTCAGGATGTCAAGCACAATGCTTTTTTCCAATCTTTTCCGGTATGACCTGTCCGAGGCCATGGCATCATAACAATCTGCCACCGATAAAATCCTGGAAAGCTTTGGGATCTGATCTCCTTTTAACCCATCGGGATATCCTTTCCCATCGTGGCGTTCATGGTGGTGCCGGATAATTTTCATCTCCCGGTCCCATAATCCCATTTTACTGATAATTTCCGCACCGATGACCGGATGTTCCTTAATTTTCTCATACTCATCATCGGTGAGCCGTCCAGGCTTCAGTAGGATATCATCCCGGATACCGATTTTTCCAATATCATGGAG
>JAFLJU010000389.1 GCA_022712835.1 Desulfobacteraceae bacterium | reverse complement strand
CCTGTGAAGGATTCAGTATCTGAATCTGCTATCAATAGTATTACTGGTACTATCAAAAATGCCTGGAAGAAGCTGGTAGAGTTCTTCAAGAAAATGGGTAAAGCTGTAGTAGAGATGTTCCGTAAAGTATTCCGCGTATTCGTCATGTTGTATAAAACTACCATTTCACTCACCATTGTGATTAGGGGTGGTAAGATCAATGGTGATAAGCTTGCTAAGATGAAGATGAGTCATTTATCAAAGTCAGATTACGATGTGTATAAGAAGGCTAGAAATAGTGTAAACTCTGTGGTCGATAAGATCACATCTACATCATTTACTTCTGATCTCAAAATGGAAGTTGATACCGACAGTGCTACAATCATTAAAGATCATAAGGATATACTCGACCAGTACAAAGCTGCATTGAAAGAAATCATTGATAATGATGATGTTAAGGTATACTTTGGTATCGACGTTACAGAAAAAGATGGTAAAATAACTGTCACATCTGTTCCTGCTACAAAGAAGTTCTCTGAGCAGACCTTGAAAGATATCGATCTCGGTACAGCTAGTCAAGTAATAGATGCACTCGACGAGTCTAGTAAGTCAATCAAGCACGCACAAAGTGCCGAGAAACGTATCACTGATATCGGTAAGAAATATGAAGAGACCGCTAAGTTGATTGAATACCAGATGGAAATGTTTGAAGATGTTGATAGTGAAGATGAGATCAAAGCTCGTAGTGATTTATTCTCTACACTCAAAAGTATCAATAATAATACTAAGAAACTCTCTAGTGCTTACTTGTCAATTGTTCGTAAAAATGCTACCGATATTATTTCACTAGGTAAGATGACTCTGTCTGCTAAGGAATAACAGTACTGAACACGTTTGACGATATCATCACCCACCTACCGCTTATGTGGTAGGTGGGTGATAGTGTCTTTATTTTTATACTCTCTAGTAGTGAGTAGTGTCAGATTATTCATATATCAGTATAGTGTGATTATGATGCATGAAATACTATCTGATATGATGAGGTAAAGATATATGATCATGTTGAGAGTGAATATATTTAGATATACATCCTACTCGCTATACTAGTGATGGTGAGAGTGGATATGTCGTATGTCAGATAGGTACATTGATTGGATCTATGATGTACTCAAATAGCCATCTTGCTACCCCTTATAAAACCACGAGTAGGAGAGGTGATATTTCTACCTGTATATCCCTACGTGAAGGTCATATTTGGACATATTTGGATTTACTACTCGTGATTTTACAGTGGGTGAAAATGGTGTATTTGAGTAGTATCTGAATGTATCTGAAAAATGTGCTATTTGAAGATCAGGTGACATATATACTTTTTACTCATGTTGAAAGTGAGGTCATCTGATATACTAAAATAGAAACATATCATCCATAGCATACCCGTAATAGGTATGCTATGGACATATATGTATTATAGGATTTCTAAGAGTGCCATATATCTAATATATCTTTTTCAGCACTGACTATTACCTTATCTAATATACCAGATATGATAGGTGAAAGGATGATACGATCCATGACAGATAATGCACCAAATATCACATCCACCACTTCACCATGTTCAGTAACGATCTCATCATTAGATACACTACCTATTACTGTCTTCAGTGATGATGAAACTAGTATCTTATCACCGACACCAGCTTTGATAGCTTTCTTGATATAGAAACATATCATCAGCTCATCTTCATTGATTTCCCTACCTTTCAACTTAGTACCTGGTGGTACTTCAGTTATATACTTATGCATGGGATCATCTGTATCTTTTGCTAACTTAGCTCTCTTACGATCACCTTTAGTCATCTTAGATACAAACTTCTTTAAGTTACTATTGATCTCACCAGAGTAGAATACTTTGATATCAAATATAGTGCCTGAATTCTTAGCTCTATACTCTACTGTAGATATATCTTCAAATAGCTCATCTACATCTGTATCTATACCTAGTATACTATCATAAGTCAACCTTAATAATGTATCATCATATCCTACCGTATCTCCTATATTTACATGATTCTCAATTAACATATCACCAGTGACTATCACTGTCCTTAAGTATATACTATCAAACTGTAACTTATCAGCTAAGTCGTTAGATATGAATGAGCTATCTAGTAATGTTACTTCATTATTAGTAAAAGCTACATTAGCTGATACACCATGACACCAACTGACTTCATCAGTAGTATTATCATGCTTAAAGAATCCTTTATGGTAAGCTAATAGTTCACCCTTCTTAACAGTCTTACCTACTTTGATAGAATCTAGTAATACGATATCGTGAGATAGGAATGCTCCTGGGAGATCACCACATTGCTCACCTATATTGATGACTTCAGTAGTCTTGTCTTTATACTTGATCTTTACCATACCGAGGTCTTTATCGATAGATATCACTTTACCATTATCTTTTGCTTTATGAGCAAATGTATCACTAGTCTTATGAGCTATGACGTTTTCTTGTCCAGTGACAAATCTAGCAGGTTCACTATGATTAGATGGTACGTGATGACCTAGTTGGATATATGCAAAATTAGCACGTTTAGGATCATCATGAGTGATACTGGGGATGAGTAATGATACATCTCCTAGTACTTGAGTAGGTGGTAATTTATCTATGACATTAGTAGTATCTAATTTACCTCTTAAGTTAGCTATAGCTGGGTCAGCAGATAATGATGATATCATACCTACGCTACCACTATCTGTAGTATTCTCACTCAAGATAGAGACTGCATCTTTAGGGTAATTTCTATCACGCTCTACAAACGACTGAGCAGTACGTCCACCAAATCCAGTATATGTGACTCTAGTGGTATCTTTGATAGCTTGTATTGGATTTATCTCCTCCTTGAGTGTCATAGTTTGATCTTGTATGATACGTTGGAATATAGCTTCAGTATTGATACTGAAAGATACTGATTGGAAGTTACTATTGATGTGATTAGCATATTGTCTAGATATCTCATTGTAGACGATAGCTGGTAATTTCTCAGTAGACCTTAACCTAAAGTTACTGATAGAGCTAGGTGATTTGTCTTGCTCTAATACTAGCATATCGACAGCTCTGATGAGTAGATCTCTAGTATTAGTAGGTTCACCCATCTCTAGTAATACATCTCTAGTGATAGGGTCGACAAAGAAGCTAAAGTAGTTATCTATTCCTTTAAGATAATTGATACTCAGTCGCTTATCCATAAGGAGCTGGTAGAATACATCTGGATCATCTAACTGATCAAATCTAAAGTTCTTCATAGTAGGGAAGAAGTTAAGACCACTTAAGATATAACTATGCTTGAGTGGGTATCTATTAAAGATCAATCTACCATCTGAAAACTTGATCACGACATCAGTAGGTAGTAATTCATACTTAGTCTTAGCATGTATGAATTTGTAATCGATACTTAGATAGTTGAGTATATTAGTGAGCTTAAATCTATATGCTAGTAGAAAGATGATAGGTAATTGCTTATCTAGTATCTTCAAGTTACACCATTCAGCTGGTATCTGGATATCTTCAGATAAGTACTTACTGATAGCTTGATTAGTATTGATAATGTTACCAGCTTTGATATCGTACTCGGTGCAGATATTATCTACATTTATGAATATGTAGATGTTACGGTTACGTTTAGATCTACCAAATACTGTACCTAGTTTCTTCTCTAATATAGGATCTATCTTAAACGTACTAAATCTATCCTCATATATGAAATTGAGTGAGTAATCTTTAGTATCTACCTTAGAGTATCTAGATCCTATATTCTTATATTCATATGGTACATCTAGTCCTATAAATGTACTAGTCTTAGGGGTAAGTACTATGTCTAACTTATTAGCTTGCTTAGCTAGACTATCAACGAATGAATTCCTAATGGAAGTAGTCTTCTCTACGATAGTCTTATTATAATTAGATATGAGAGATACTCTTACTGGAGATACTTTACATATAGGTATATTGATGAGTTGCTTAGACATTGCTAATTTGATACCATCTACTAAGTAATAACCTTGATCATCTGGTATGGGTAATTTAAAATTGACAGTATGACTCTTACCAGCGATATCTTCAAATTTGACTCTAACGTGCTTGATTCTAGTGAAGTTATTTGACTCATCTTCTTCAGTATAGTCAGTCATGAATAGACCATTAGCTTGAAAAGCTACTACGCTAGATATGATATCACGCTGGAGGAGTTTCTCATTATACTGTTTATCGTACGAAGTGATTGATGACTTGAGCATAGATTTATCTACTACGTGATCTTCAGCTTGAGTGAATGTATCTGCCTCTACTGATAGATCTACTGGAGTATCTAGTAATTCACCTACAGTCTTAGCTCCCGATGGGTGATCGATCTTGATAGATTTATACTTCTGTGATATGACTTTAGCTCTATCTCTTTGTTTAGGGGTAAGGTCACCATATGTATCAATGAATTCATTAGTGAGACTATCTATAGATGATGTATCTTTAGCTTCTACTAACGTCTCTTCATATTTCTCATCTGATACTAACTTAGCTGATACGGTAGCTTTAGTAGTTACTACCTTAGTGACGACTCTACTATCGACTATGAGTTTATCTAATATACCTATGATGACTTCTGTACGGATATATCCAGTACTACCTTTAGCTGATGATTCTAGCTGTTTAGATAATTGATCACGAGCTTCAGATGGTGTCATCCTGATGACTTTCATATCAGTCTCTAGCGTAGATCTATCGACACTTTCATAAGTAGCAATGTGCGCTAGGTACTTCTGAGAGTGACTTGATATAGTGATCTCATCATCTATCTGAGATATATCATTTACTTTGACACCTAGATATTTCATACTCAGAGAAGCTACATGTTCATCTATAGTCATACCTTGATCAAATGATCCGTGAGGTATACTAAATGGGAACTTCTTATGAGATGTCCTACTTAGTAATATCTGATGACCATCTTTGATAATGAGGATATTAGTGAGGTCAGATACATCCTTACTATCGGTAGCACTGGATGTAGTGATTGTATCATTTGAGCTACACTGTGATAATTCTACAATACTACTAATGAACTTGAGTACCTTAGCTTTACTATCTGCTAATTGAGCTAATGTTCCTATATTGACTATGATAGATTTATCACCATTACTAAACCAGATATTTAACTTAGCTAAATGAAAATTACTTATAGAAGTGAATGCTGATAATGGATGCTTATTATCTACAAGTAAGATAGCTAGATGTAACATGAAAAAGTTAAAGTGATTATCACTTACTAGCTTAGAATTAGATACCTTACCAGTATTTACTAAATCTATCAATATACCTTTAGAGAACTCGATATTATCAGGTACTGGTACTACTAGAAAGTTATTCCTTTCGATAGTACTCATGTACTTTAGCATATGTATCAATATAGCTTCAAACCTATAATACTGATGTATATTAGCTACGCCTGTCGATAGTAACCTATATAGAGGATTACAGTTATTCACTAATATGACATTACGATTCCCTAAGTACTTATTAGGATCTTTAGCATATATAAAGTATTTCCTATACTCTTTATTAAACTTAGTGAGCGTCTGTAATAAGTTACTCCTATATATGCGATGACTGAACTTACCTATATCTTTCTTATCGAATTCTAAGTCAGATAGATGTGATATATATTTGACATCACTCTTACCCTGTAGGTATGGGTATCTGTCCATATTAAAAGTATCACTAGTAGTTGTATCATATACGTTATCTAGTATATGCAACATACTGTTCTTAGGGAATACTAGATTCTTATTAGTTTGAGTTATACGGTTAATTAGATGAGATTCTCTAAATATCATCTGGTTACGTTCAAATACTTTAAACTCACTTAGTACTTCTAGTGCTGGTATATGATTCATACTAGATCCTTTTTTATAGAGTGATATTATCCATTGATATCAGGCAATTTAGATGATGGGTACATTCGAGCCATAGCTCTACCGACACCTGTTCCAGCAGATAATGTAAATCCCATCATCTGAGGGTTAAACATATTGTTAGCTTTGATCTTGAGTATAGTCTTAGCTCGTCGTATCATATTCTTAGAGAATAATACACGATCAGCTACTCCCACACCACTCAATGTCAATAGATATTCTTGAAACGATGAGTTCTGACCTAAGACATCTTTCCATACTGATCCTGATGATAATGCTACATACATGATAGGAGATAGATCTTTGATAGTGAATGAGATATCTATCTGAGTAGGTAGATGATTAATCGACCAACCATATTCATCAGCTCCACGCTTGATAGTAATGCTATCTATAATTCCCATAGGTATAGCAAACATACCTTTACAATAAGCCCTCACTAGGAATGGTGAAGTATATGCATTAGGACCTACAGCTCTTGGGAATGCACCTGCTAACATCATAGCTAATTGTATATATAGTGAATAGAAAATAGAGAACTTATCAGCCCCTACAGTCCTTAGCTTGAAATCAAATGTGTAACTCTTAGAGAATGCACTAGAGTCCCATACTTCAGGTATATCAATGTAACCAGATCCTTTGAGTATCTCTAATCCACCCGATAGCATCAATTTTTCAGCAGTACCGTCTATGAATCCAGTGATACCTTTTATTAAAGATTCGATACCAGCACCACCACCAGCAGCTAGACTCTTCAGTGTGAATGTCTTTTCTCTACCAGCCTTTGCCTTTTCATTGATAGCAGAAGCTATTGATGGTTCTTTAGTAGAGTTACTAGCTGATTCAGTATTACTGATACCTTTATCTACACGAAATCCTACATATAGTAATGCTTCAGTTTGTCCATCTATTACACCTTTCCAGAATCCACCAGGATTATCACTATCATCTTCAGTGACTTGTTTTGCGTATTCATCTGTAGTCATAGATTTATAATCAGTTAGCAGATTATCATAGTGTGATTTCTTACTCAAGATAGTTAGTATATCTACTCCATGAAACTTTAATAGATCTGGTGTCCCAGCACTTACACCAGCTCTACCATCATCTACTAAATCCATATTGACAGATAAATGAGCTAACATCACATTTACTAGCTTGTAATATAAAGGCATAGCTGGCTTGAACTCATAGTACTTAGCTGGTGGTTGGAATAGATTACCTGATAGTAATTTAGATGCCCATACTACTGGTAAGAATGGTAACATGATTACAGTACCTAATGTACGTCCCATGATCGTACCAATAGTACCTAGGATAGATACATCACCATTATTCATAAGCTTAGCTAAATCACTATCTATGAGTTTAGTATAGAATCCAGCTAGACTCTTAAAGTCAGGTACACCAAATGACATATGTATTATCTGTTGCTGTGTATCAAATGTCTCATTATATACTCTACCTAATCCCTTTGACTCTTCACCATTGATCTGATGTAATGGATGTATCAGGTCATCATTTTCATTAAATGAATGGTAACAATTCACTGCATCATTACCACCTACTGAAGTATCTCTACGTTTAGCTTTACCAGCATTACCCATAGCTTCTAGTATTTCTTTACCAGTACTGATATAGTCGATTACGACATTATCCTTATCCATATGTCCTTCATCATCAAATATAAACTCGATGACTTCTTGATATGTGGTAAAGTCTGGTGACATGCTACATCTAGTTACATATCTACAATCTATCTGTTCTATATGCTGTTCTTTATTGATGGGCATGTTATCCTGCCTTATTTAGTATTATCTTTAATCACATCACATCACCACTGATGTGTTATCTTAAAGTGTAGTAAGCTACTTTTTACATAGTATTGTTCAGTGATCTCATTATTAATAGATCAGGTAGTATATCAGGATTTACCCGATGTACCTCTCAACATTTGTAGGTGATACTCAGAGCGTACTTAACAGTACGCTCTGAGTATAATGTTATTATCAATTAAGCTGTCTGCCTAGCTACATTGATACCACCTTGGATATCAGATCTATCTGATCCTCGATTACCACTAGGAAAATTAAGATTTGCCACTGTAGGAACTTGTCCTTTGTTAAGTGACTCTATCAATCGTTCTAGTTGATCATGTAACTTAGCTTCTTCATGTTTAGGTGAATCACTGACTACTTTATTTGACTCCTTAGTATTATGATCTACATGATCTAAAGATCTAGCTATCTTGTCCAATGCACTCAATTGTCGATTCATTAGAGTAGTTTGTTTAGCTATATTAGGATCACGTTCTACATTGATATTGATATTAGATTCTTTAGTACCCTTTTTGATTGCACCAGTAGCTGGTTTACTAACTACATTAGTACCTTTAGGTATCTTGTCATATTTATCTGTAGCACGAGTATGACTACTTAGTTCAGTAGATATCTTCTTGAGTTTAGTTTCAGTAGCTACCCTAGCTTTATCAGTATCAGTTTGTTTCATATCACTTATCTGTTCAGTATCAGTAGGTACATTAGATTCATCTACTTCTACCTTATCAGTACCTGATTTGATGAGTTGTTGCTCACCTACATTTGCAGTACTAGCTATATCCTTAGTCTGAGTAGATATATCATCTGACAAGAATAATGCTTTCTCAGCAGCCCTACGTCTTACTAAGCCTTTGAGTACTTGACCATTACTACGCCTCCATTTATAGAATTCATTAGCTGCACCTTGATAATCACCTGCGTTGAGTTTCTTAAGTAATGTAGATTTAGCTAAGTTACCTATACCTACGTTATATACGAAACTGACGATAGCTCCTAACTGGTTATCAGATAATGGTACTTTCACACGCTTGATCACTTGCTTAGCTCTGACATTGATATCCTGTACTAATAGAGATTCAGCTTCTTGTTTAGTGATACCACCAGGGAATATACTGTATGCTAGTTTCTTATTATGTTTACCTCTCACTTGTTTACCCTTATGAGTGATAGCATGTCCCCATCCGATTGTCCACACGTTACCAGGACATAGATAAGGGTCTAGATTTAATGTAGAAGGATCACCATCCGGTATACCTTCATATGATTTGATAAGATCTACTGATGCTTGATTGATAGTAGCGTCAGTGCCTGTAATCTTACGTCTTATACTAGATACATTACTAAGTCCTTTCACAGCAAGACCTACTGGAGTAAGCATAGCTAATGATTTGACACGAGATACTAATTTATCTTTAAATGAAGTAGGTTTCTCCTCAGTGATGATCTCAGTAGGTTTAGTCTTACCAAATATTTTACTATACCCTTTAGCAGCTAAACCAAATGGGGTATATCCAGCTAGAGTTTTAGTGGTAGATTTTACCTTATCAGTAAATGACATCTCCTCATCATCAGAAGATTCGATATCTTTAAGTGCATCTTCTTTATTACTAGGAACTTGATCATCATCGATCATACTTAGATGTTTAGCATATCCTTCTTTAGTAGGGATGATATTAGATTTCTTAGCATGTAATACAGCTTTTGTTTGATCTAGTAAGCTTGCATATTCTGCCTTACTCTTATCAGGTAAGTCTGTCTGATCTTCATATGTGATCTCAAAGACTGAAGCTAGTATATTCAGTCCTGTTTGAAATACTGGGATGAATATAGTCTTATGCCAATCTTTAAAATAGTCTAATTGCTTAGCATCTTTACGATCTAGACCAAACTTCTTCATATACTTACCATATAGCTTATTACTAAGAGGCTTATTAGCCATGCCATGTTTATATGTATCTTTTTCTAACTTCACGACAATGCTAATATATTTATCAGGTAACATATAACCACGATTACGTATCCGTACTATATCTTTTACTTTACCTTTACTCCTAGTATGTCTATATATTCCATAACCAGCACCAGCAGCTAGTATTCCCCAACCTACAGGATTAGTAGCTAAGAATAGACCAGCAGCAGCAGCAGCTTTAGCTCCACCAATAGCAGCAACACCAGCAGCAGCTTTAATTCCAGCTGCTCCACCAACTACTCCACTAATAGCAGCTCCACCTCGTAATACTAATGAACCAGCACGACGAAGTAATCCAGCTCTACCTGGAGTAGGAGGTCTATTACGACGATTACGTACTCCTCGTATAGTAGCATCAGTAGCTACGCTACCTGCCGTCATAGCTGCTAAGTCAGTAGCTCCATCTATGAATCCACCAGACTCAGCTTCACTACCACTACCACTACCTGATCCTAGAAGACCACCTCCACCTAATATACCTGCTGTTCTACCACGACCACGTGCCCGTATCTGTTTCCTAGAGGCTACTTTATCGGATCTCTTCTTTTTAGCAGCAGCTTTATCAGCTAGGTGATCTATATATCCACCTTCACGGATAGTACCAGTAGCTTTATCATGGATAGGTTGTAATAGATCTATGATAGTGAGTAAGTGAGTAGTGACTAGGTCTTTTATGGATTTATCTGAAACTGATATACCTTCTTTAGCTTTACCAAATCTATCTAGTAAGCTAGTACCACCACCTTTAAATAAACCAGATACGACATTGACACCAGCATCTACGACAGCTTTACCTGCACCAAATATGCCCTTAACTATATTAGCATATCCTTTAATACCTCTAGTCAGTAATGAATCTTTAGTGAGAGGTCTATTTGCATAATCTACTAAGCCTGTATCTAGATCTTGCTGCGTGACTAGTGCATTGTTAGAATTGTCATACACAGGTTCAGTGATAGAGTAACTATCTTTCACTACTTTACCATCAGCATAGATATACTCTCCATCTTTGATACCTTGAGCTTTAAGTAGTGGATTACCTATATCTACTTTGTCTTTAAGATACACATCTACAAACTTATTACGTATAAGTTGTTTACCAGTATCAATGATCGATTTGAATGCACCAGTGATAACTGATTTAGTACCACCAAGTATACCTCTAATCCCTCTACTAAGTACTGTCAATTCGAGTGGTTTATTGTTATTATCTACTAAGCCTATATCTAGATCTTGCTGCGTGATAACTACTGTTTTAGTAGACATATCTAGTACTGGAGCTTTGATAGCGAAACTATCATTTATCTTAGTACCATCTACATGCTGATATCTACCAGCTTTAATATCAGCTCCTTTTAGTACAGGATTACCTAAATCTACTTTGTCTTTAAGATATACATCGATGAACTTATTTCTAAATACATCCTTTACAGTATCTAATCCATACTTACCGACGTTAGTATATATTCCAAGTACTTTATCATATGCACTTCCTACCTTACCAGCAATAGTCTTACCAGCACCAAATGCATCAGATATACCACGCCCTAACTTATTATTTTTCAAAAGAGAACTAACGCCACCAGTTACCATATTTTTAGCACCAGTAAACATCTTCTTCTGTAAGTTAAATGCTGCTTTATAATAACCGACAGTACCTTTGATAGCACCTCTAGTCATTATCTTAGGTAACTTCATAGCTCTACTGAGTATGGATGCTTTCTTTTCAGCTTCAGGATCACCCTTAGCATTACCATGCATGAGTAGCTCAATGATTTGCATATCTATGTTAGTCTTAGATTGAAACCATTGAGATGCGTCACTAGCAGATTCAGTAGTAGTACTATCTATACTAGAGAGTAACTGAGTAATCTCATCTACATTAGAACTGTCACTCTGAGATGTACCTGATGTTATATTAGTCCGATGAGCAGGTTGTGTATCTGGGGTAGCATTTTCACCAGTATCATCTGGTTTATCACCTACGGTTGTAAGTATAGTTGACACTAGGTTATTGACTTTATCAGATACGTCATTAGTCACATTATCAGCGACCGATGTGACACCTAGTGCATCTAGCTTAGATTTAGCTTGAGTAGCTTTATCACCTGCATATTTCTTAGCTGTACTCAATCTAGATGATAATATACTTGAGACTCTACCTAATGCATCTGTCTCATTAGGTACCTTACTAGATGTTTCATCAGTATCTGTCGTGGCGCCTAGTGCATCTAGCTTAGATTTAGCCTGAGAGACTTTCTCACCTGCATATTCCTTAGCTGGGGTTAATAAAGATGCTAATGTACCTGAGACTCTATCGACTACATCTATCTGATCATCGGTATCTGGGGTAGTAGTTTCACCCGTATCATCTAGTTTATCACCTACTGTTGTGAGTATAGTTGACATTAGATTAGTGACTTTAGATGATACCTTAGTAGCATCTTGATTAGGTATATCGGTAACGTCCATCACATGAGATACTTCATCTGATATGATATCTAGTGCATCTAGTTTAGATTTAGCCTGAGTGACTTTCTTACCTGCATATTTCTTAGCTGTACTCAATCCAGATGCGAATGTACCTGAGACTCTATCGACTACATCTATCTCACTGAGATCGTCAGTATCATCTAGTTTATCACCTACTGTTGTGAGTATAGTTGACATTAGATTAGTGACTTTATCAGATACTTTAGTAGATACATTACTAGGTACCTTATCGTCTTTATCTGATGTGATGTCTAGTGCATCTAGCTTAGATTTAGCCTGAGAGACTTTCTCACCTGCATATTCCTTAGCTGTACCCAATGAAGATGCTAATGCACCGGATACTCTACCTAATACATCTGTCTCACTAGGTACATTATCAGTATCATCTGATTTATCAGCTACGGGTGTGAGTATAGTTGATAGTAGCTTATTGACCTTACTATGTACCTTAGTAGAATCTCTATTAGGTATATCGGTAACGTCCATCACATGAGGTACCTTATCATCGGTATCTGATGCGATATCTAGATCATCTAGCTTAGATTTAGCCTGAGTGACTTTCTTACCTGCATATTTCTTAACTGTACCCAGTGATGATGCTAATGCACTTGAGACTCTACCGACTACATTTGTCTCACCGATGTCATCTTTATCAACTGCATCTGGGATAACTTGTTCATCTTTATCACCTACGGTTGTGAGTATACTTGACACTAGCTTATTGACTTTATCAGATACTTTAGTAGATACATTACTAGGTACCTTATCGTCTTTATCTGATGTGATATCTAGTGCATCTAGCTTAGATTTAGCCTGAGAGACTTTCTTACCTGCATATTTCTTAACTGTACTCAATGATGATGCTAATGTACCTGAAACGCTACCTAATGTATCTGTCTCACTGAGATCATCTTTACCAGCTTCATCTGATATGACACCTAGTGCATCTAGTTTAGATTTAACCTGAGAGACTTTCTCACCTGCATATTTCTTAGCTGGGTTTAATAAAGATGATAACACACCTAATGTATCTGTCTCACTAGGTACCTTACCAGATGTTTCATCGGTATCTGTCGTGACGCCTAGTGTATCTAGTTTAGATTTAGCCTGAGTAGCTTTCTCACCTGCATACTCCTTAGCTGTACCCAATGATGATGCTAATGTACCTGAAACGCTACCTAATGTATCTATCTGATCATCAGTATCTGATGTGACACCTAGTGCATCTAGTTTAGCTTTAGCCTGAGAGACTTTATCACCTGCATACTCCTTAGCTGTACCCAATGATGATGCTAATGTACTTGAGATTCTACCTAATGTATCTATCTCAGTGAGATCATCTTTATCAGTTCTAGCTTTATCATCTAGTTTATCACCTACTGTTGTGAGTATACTTGACACTAGACTATTGACCTTATCAGATACGTCATTAGTCACATTATCAGCTACCGATGTGACACCTAGTTCATCTAGCTTAGATTTAGCCTGAGTAGCTTTATCACCTGCATATTTCTTAACATCAGCGACACTAGTAGATGATTGTATATCGGATACCTTATTACCTACCCAGTTCTTTACAGTATCTATTTTCCTCGTCGTATCATCCAATGACCTTATGATAGACCGTTTAGGTCGATCTAGTGGTATATGTAGTTCTTTCTCAGATCCTTGAATATATACACCTGGTCCAGATACCTGAGTAGCATCTCTATTAGGTATACCAGTAGTATCCGTCACATCAGATGCTTGATCTGGTGTGATAGCTTCTGGATCACCATCACGATTCATTAATCTAGGAGCGATTCGTTCTAGTAATTCCTTAGCTGGTTTTACTGCTGTACTCAATGATGATGATAATGCATCCGATACTCTACTACCTACGCCTGTCTCACTGAGATCGTCTCTAGCTTGTTCACGAGCATCATACGTTTTAGTATATTGTTCAGCTCCAGATACTAATCCAGTGCGGATACTATCTATATCAACATCCGATTGTATCGCTCTGATAGCTTTATGATCAACACCAGATACACTCTTGATCTTTTTTACTTTAGATCGATACTCACGTTGTAATACTTCATCTTCTCTGAACTTATCTTTACCATGTTTCTCAATATAGCTAGTTTCTAAATCACCAATCTCTTTAGCTAAGTTAGCATCAGTCTTATCACCAAGGATATCTTTCATATACCTCTTATAACCGAAGGTATTGATATCGCCTAGTTTCTCAACATATTTATCTTTAGATGAACCTAATCTAGCTATCAGTTGATCAAAATCTCTCACTGCATCTTTATCTACTGTAGATTCAGATACATCTTCTGAATCTATATCTTTAAAGAATGTAGTAGATAATATTCCAGCTAATCGTATCCTAGCATCACTATCTAGATCTGTAAATACCCAATCTAAATATGTATCATCCGTAGTACTTAGCTGACCACCATTTAGATATTCGAGTATCTTATATGGTTCAACTACTTGGATATGTTTACTAATGTTAGTGATGAATTTCATGATGTCAGGTAATGCTTCATCAAATAACTCAGTATCGGCACCCTCTTTACGAGAAAATGATGCGTACATCTGACTCACTATATTAGCTACATCTTCAGTACGTTCATCCTTATCACCGAATAACTCATCCTTGCGTTTCTGCTTGAACTCAGAAGCTGATATGAAATCTTCAGTCGTCTTATCAAATACTAACTCTTCCTCATCCACCTGAGATAATACATGTCCTATAGCTTTCTTAGGTAAATTAGCTGTCAGTTGCTGCTTTAATATATTAGTAGATATAGATGCTTGTTGATGTATCTTGGATAAGAATCCAGGAATGATCTCTACTATACTTTTACGTGTAATGAGATCAAAAGGTACCGGAGTATCGCCTTTAGTAGCATATACGTTTTCTAGCACACCCCGTTCCTCATCGTGCGTGGGCATAATCGTCCCAGCTATACTACCCAATAAGCCCTCTGATTTAGCTAACTGATTTAACTTATATGGAAGTATATCCATAGCATGCTTAGTCATAGCATCAAAGTCTTCAAATCGTTGCTGACCTACGCCTGCTTTAGCTGCTACAAATCCACCTTCTACTAGTATCTTCTTAAATATACTCTTGACTAGACCAGTGGATGTATTATCAGATACTTCACCAAATTCTTCCTCCATCTGGCGTTGCTCTTCTGACATCTCAGCAGCTTCAGCAACTCCACCACCTACTTCATTTATTAGAGTAGTAGCTTTCTCAAAGATATTCTCTTTGATATTCTTCATCATATTCTGTCTGAAGTTAGCTGTAAAATCACCTACTGTTTGACCCACTGCACCCATTATACGTTCACGAGCTAATGCTGCAAACTCTTCTGAGTACTTAGTCTTTACTATATCTGGTAATGATGTATTATGCTTAATCGAATCTAGCTTATTTATTAAGGTAGTCAGTATCCCTTTAGTATTAGTAAGCATATCTTTACTAATAAAGAGTTGTCTATACTTGAGCTCTAAGCTCTTCATCAGGTAACTTTTAAATACACCTTGGAAGAATAGCTGATTAGATTTGAGGATATTTCGTACTTGAGATAGTACCGTGACTGATTCTTTATGACGTGATCCTGATAATCCAGTCTCGATCATTGCATCAGTCTTATCTCGTAAGTATCTATCATTTTCTATATCTTGCTGAGCACCAAATACATCAGATAAGTGACTATTGATAGTAGCAGTACGTAATTGCTCCTCTGACTGTGCTCTATTTTCTTCATCATCAACGTGAAGAATATTATCTAACTTTTCATATAACTTCTTAGGTAAGAGTTTCTCTACCTTAGGGAGGTACATTTTAGATACACGCTTGACTCTATTGATCGTAGGAGCTATATCTTTTAGTAGGTCGTCCTTATACCTGGTGATATCTGAAGTAGTATCTACTATTGCACTGTATCCTGAATCTATACTAGTAAATTCATCACGGATACGTCCACCGATCATCGCTCCAGTTTCTACAGATAGACCATCTTTGAGTACTGATTTGACATCGACTGAAGCTACTGGTCGTCTATCATCTTTTACCTCATCTGATGGATCTGCATCGAAATCGAAATCCATATCTAGATCAGTATCAAAGTCATCTAATTCTAATTCATTATTATCAAGACCCTCATCAGTGAGAGTATCTTTTGCCTTAGCCATTATCTATACCTCGTCATATCACTTTACTCACTTTATCAATATACTGGAAGTGGATAGCGAATTTCATAATGAGTTCTATATACTCGAAGATACCATCTGTATCTTTATCATATATCGCATCTAACTCTGTCGTTGGTAATACTCGTTTAGTGAATAGATATTTATCTACCATCTTACGATCATCTAGTAACTTGATGTATCTATTATTGAAGATGTGGAATGCATTAATAAAGTAGCTATCATACTTGAGTATATCAGTATCACTGATGTCAGTGAGTGATTCATTTAGTATGATAACTGGTACTTTAAATAAGTCACTATACTCGATAGCTACTCTCTCTAGCATAGTATCTGATAACTGGAGATCACCTATATCTAGCATGATACGTATATCGTCATCAGTACCGATTACAGTATGAGCATGTTTAGCTTCTACGATATGCTTCATGATAGGTTCAAATACATTCTGAAATGTAGGACTCATTACTAATAGGGCATCATCTTTATCAGTAGAGTATGCTTCTGATAGATCAGGATACTTATCGAGTATACTTGAAAATACATCACTAGGTATATCTGTGATACGATCTTTGAATGCATCAGTACTCAGGTACGCATAGATATCATCATAGATATCTGATGTCATCTTAGGATGAGCTAATAACTTTCCCAACCCTAGATACTTAATAAAATGGATATCCAGGTAGATCTTATTTACCTTTACAAACTCATCCATCATGACTCTCTCATTTATCTCGTCTATGATATCTGACATGATCACGTACTCCTTATATTTACGTTTATGTACACTCGTATAAACAATATTACGAGACCACTATATATATTCCACCTATACTAAATAAGAGGTATCTACATGAATGAAATCGTACCTGATAATATACAAGCAATACTAGATAAGAAACCATTCGATATTGAGATCATGGATGTAGCTGATGAAGTAGCTAAACATAACATCCCTCTTATAACATCATCGAGTATCTTCCAACCAAATTCTACTGAATTCCATCCAGAAGGTCTATTCTCAGAAGCCATATTTGGTAGAGTGACTGATCCAGAAAGGTATACTAATGAGGGTCATATATATTTTAATACTAGTATCATACACCAAGTAGTATTCAATTTCATAGTGAATAAGAAACGTATCTACGTTGATATCCTACGTGGATCTAGACACGCTATATATGATCATAAGAATAATAAGTTTGAGATAGCTGATAGTGTTGATAAAGGAGCTGATACTGGATATGCTTTCTTTATCAAGCATTTCCCTCTCACAGTAAATGCTAAAGAACCTAAAGGATTACGAGCATCTAATATGCATAAGTTACTAGTCAAGTATAAAGATAACTTATTCACTACTAAGATGATAGTCATGCCAGCAGGTATGCGAGATATAGATATGAGTACTGGTAGATTAGCTCAAGATGATATCAATAAGATATACCTTAGTATACTCAATCTATCTGCTGGACTAGTAGATGAGGAGACATCTAAAGATACATTATTTGATGGTATCCGCTGGCAGCTACAGATGAAAGTACATGAGATAGATACGTATAATCTAAATGCTATCACTGGTAAGAAAGGATTCTTCCAAGGACACTTTGGTGCTAGGAAGATAGCTTTGACTACTAGGAATGTCATCAGTGTTGGGATCACTAGTGTAAATGATCCTCATGATCCAGGTAGTATCAAAGCTGATGAAACAATGATCCCACTACTACAGACGATTAAGAACTTCCAACCATTCTTTGTAAATTACATTAGAGATAAGTTATATGGTGAGATATTCACTAGAGGTAATACTGAGGTAGTAGCTGTCACTAATGCTAAGTTTGATATAGAGTATGTAGATATATCTCATGGAGAGATAAAGAAGGTCACTGATAATAACAACATCGTAAGGATCATCAATAAGTTTAAGTATGTAGGTTTTAGAGAATCTCCTGTAAGTATCCGTGGGGTAGATAAGAAAGATTACTGGCTAATACTTACATATAAGATCGATGATAAGGTATACTTAGGTAAGAATAAAGATGAGCTGAAGGTACTAGTAGAACGATCTGGAGATGTATTTGATATAGCTAATGTATCCCCATTGACTTGGTCTGAAGCTATGTATATTGCAGCAGTAAATATCACTAAGGGTAAGCATGTATTTATTACAAGATATCCTGTATTAGTAGATGGGTCAATTTACCCTAGTAAGGTACATGTGATTACGACTGATCCAGCTAAGCATGTGACATTGATATTTGATACTGGTAAGACAATGGAGCTCTACCATTATCCTACATTAGGGGTACCTTATTTTGAAGCGACTATACTCCACCCATCTAAGTTACCAGGACTGAATGCAGATATGGATGGTGATACTATCAGTGTCAATGGAATATGGGGTGATGATAGTAATGATGAAATTAGTGCATATCTAGGTAAGTTACATAATGTGATAGGAATCGATATGAAACTGAAAATACAAGCTAATACAGATATCATCGAACTAGTATTATTCAATATCAGTAGGGAGTGATCATTTAAGTACTAGTGAATCATATATCAAATACTCCATAACGTACCCATATGAGGTACGTTATGGAGTATCGGTAGGTGAACTATCTCAGATGACCTCACTTTCAGCATGAGCAGATATCTTTTGCTACTACTCAAAGTGTATATATTTTTAGTATGGAATCAGATGGTAAATGTAGCTGATATCTGATTAGATTAGCTAGATATCAGCTAAAATAAAGTGCTAAAAAAGAGGGTCTGTCACCCGTGGTTTTATAAGGGATAGGAGAGGTGCTATTTCTACCTGTATATCCCTACGTGACCCCCCATATTTGCTATATTTCGTGTTTCCTACGTGCAGTAATATAGGCGTTCAGAAATGGGTATTTGAGTAAGTCTGAAACTTATCTGAAAATTGAGCTAATCGCTAGATCGGAGAACATATCAGGCATTATTTGATATGTTATCTAATTGAAGATCTGATGACATCATACATACATTCTGAAGAGTAGTGAAAGATATCTACTCATCTAGATGATATGTCAATTATGAATCCATTGGTTACTAGATATATGTATGTTAGATTAGTATTTGAGTAGTAACTTACAGTACGATAGTATCAGATTCTTGAGTAAGATTACTATCAGCTAAGGTTAAGTTACTATCCGCTAAGGTTAAGTTACTATCTGCTAAGGTTAAGTTACTATCAGCTAATGTAAGATTACTATCAACTAAGGTTAGGTTACTATCAGCTAATATAAGATTAGTGAGTACTGTACCTACGAATGTACCAGTAGGTATATCACTAGGTAACTTAACTACTAGTGCATCATTACCACCACTACCTTCACTACCAGTATACCCAGCGCAGATGATATCATTATTAGTATCGGTAGCTACTACATAGAAGATGTCAAGACTAGTACCACCGTATGCTTTCTTAGCTAGTATACTTAGGTCACTACCACTGAACTTAACTACTAGTGTATCATTATTATCACCGCCTTCACTATAAGTATACCCTGCACAGATGATATCATTATTCGTATCAGTAGCTACTCCATAGAAGCATTCATGATCAGTACCACCGTATACTTTCTTAGCTAGTATACTTAGGTCACTACCGCTGAACTTAACTACTAATGCATCACCATTACCACTACCTTCACTATAAGTATTCCCAGCACAGATGATATCATTATTAGTATCGGTAGCTACTCCATAGAAGTATTCAGGACTAGTACCACCATATACTTTCCTAGCTAGTATACTAAGATCACTACCACTGAACTTAACTACTAATGCATCATTATTACCACTACCTTCACTACCAGTAATCCCAGCACAGATGATGGCGTTATTAGTATCGGTAGCTACTCCCCAGAAGACGTCATCACTTGTACCACCATATACTTTCTTAGCTAGTATACTTAGGTCACTACCACTGAACTTAACTACTAATGCATCATCATAACCACTACCTTCACTAGTAGTATACCCAACACATATGATATTATTATTAGTATCGGTAGCTACTCCATAGAAGTAGTCATCACCAGTACCACCGTATACCTTCCTAGCTAGTATACTAAGATCACTACCGCTGAACTTAACTACTAATGCATCACCATTACCACTACCTTCACTACGAGTATATCCAGCACAGATGATGTCATCATTAGCATTAGTGATAACTCCACGGAACCAATCAGTACTACTTCCACCATATATACTCACGAGTATATCTTGAACTTCAATGATGACGCTCCTAGTAAATACCTTCTCGTACATATCGCTACCATCAGATATGCTAGCTGTAAATGTGATAGATGTAGTAGTACCTACATCTACTGTGAATACATTATCACCTACATGAGCGATACTCACATTGACATTGGTAGTAGTGAGTCCATATATGGGATCACTCGTACCATCATGATATCCAGGTACTCTACAGTAGTAAATAGTATCTGTATATATCTCATTCATATCAGCTAATATAGTCATATTCATATCGCGATAAAATATGACATCTTCAAGATGTCCATCGTTATTCGGTAGCTGACTTTCAGCAGCAGTTATGATGTCAGCTAATGACATACCGCTATCTACATATTTACCACCAGATACTATTACGAGATTACCATCTGGTCCAGTACCTATACTAGCATCGACCATATCTACCAATGCAGTGATGTCAGTCATATTAGTTTCCAAGGTACTGATATCATTACCTAATGCTGTAATCTGATCATGTAGCTCAGCTAGCGTAGTACCACTAGGCTGATACATCAGTACACCTTCCACCATACCTACATTCACTATCTCACCATGATTACTAGCATCAGGTACTACAAACTGATCTAGTATACTACTACTCTGTGCTGCTAATAGTTCATCATATGTGAATTCCACTGGTAGCTCGACTACTAATGATGCTCCATCAGTGATCTTAAATGCTCCATCATCCAGTGAATATAAGAGCATACCTTTTTCCAATACATGTACTGAATCATTCCACACGTCACTGGTACCATAACTAAATTGTACTATCGATCTTATATGTGTAATCATTTCACACATGCTCCTATATATTTATATAAAGTGTACCTTAGTATCACTGATATCGATTGTAGTACTTGAGATATTACCGATACCCTCGACATTATAAGTCAATTCACCATCACCAGATAGATCTAATATGACGATCACATCATATGCATCACTACCTGCTGATATCGTATTTCTACATACTACTTTACCAGTACTCATATCTACACTAGATACAGGTAATCTCATATCGATATCTGTCACGACACCATTATCTACCTGAGCATGTATACTGATACTATCAATATCTACTATAGATATCATGGATACCATATCTACCAATGTAGGAGATACTATTACTTCATTCCCAGGTGTAGTCGTATCTAACGTCATATTAGTAGTACTACCGATAGTAGTTATATTGACCCCACCGTTAAATGGAACTACTACACTATCTACTAAGTGACCATTTGAACCTGATACGAATGTACTCACTTCATCTGGCATGAGTATATTGTCATCTTCAGGATTGATACTATTAGCTACAAATGGTACCATCTTCCAACAACTCTCTTTACCACTCATATCTTCAATATCCACTGTCTCTTGTAAGATACCAGCTCCAAGCTTCATACCTAACTGTAATACTACTCCACTATATCCTGAACCTGATGTAACTTCAATGAGTCTTAACATAGGAACACTTACTTCAAATAGTGAGTCAGATATATTCTCATTAGCACATCTGACTACCATTCTATTAGATGCACTAGTCTCTGTATTTACAGCCACAGAGCATTCAAACATCATGTCAGCATATAAGCTCTTGATTCTAAATTTGAGTACATCAGCTATGATATCTGTCTCACTTCCTTCTACTCTATATAGAGTAGCTATACTCCACCAATGTATGTTTGTATCGATAGCTATCAGTTTCTTGAGGACTGCTGTACCAGTACTGACATCACCATATGACGGTAGTCCATTCTGTAACAATAATCTCATATCGTTTTCCATCTGTTGAATTTTATTCAGCACAGTAGTGATGATAGGTACATTTGACATAGTACCTGACGTAACGAAAGTAGTATCTACTATGTAATTCTCTATATTAGCAATCGTATCTTTCATATCCCTACTACTGATGATATCAGGTACTCCACCACATGCTCTATATGATACTTTTATATCACCTACCATAGGTGATATTATATTGATAATAGAATATATACCACTAGTGTTAGTAGATCTTTCAGTTCGCTCTATATCTAATTCTAGTACTTCATATTCTAATATATCACCTATTAGATTAGTGATAGTGACTGAATCTTTAAAGAATGTACCATATACAGGTCGTACTCTAGATATATCATCTATCACATTGACTGTATGTAGCTCATCTGTAATGATATTAGCATTATTATCTCCATTGATATACTCATCTAGTATCCTAGTACCATTAGACTGGATAGTACTATTATCAGGAGTAGCTAATATCATCTGCTGAAGATAACTGATCTCAGATATCATCTCACCTATCAGTTCAGGTGTGATATTTACTGGGTCAGTATTGATATTAGTGTAGCTTATATTAGAAGCATGGAGTTGGTTAAACTTACATAAGATGCGACGATCTTCTACATATGGTCTCACTACTGTAATGCTCTTTACTAATATGAGATCAAATGTAATATCTATAGATTTTACAAATGCTATAGCGTCAGTATCGATATCATCAGGTGAGATGATAAAATCAGTATTTAATACTAAGTTAGTAGGTACTCCACCTCCAGTATCTATTATCTCAAATGTACTATTTACAAATACTGGTACATCGAATTCTAGTTTCTGAGGGCTCTTATAGAGTACTCGATTATACGTATCTACGTAGTATATAGGATCTGATCCAGATATATCCAGATCATTATAATTTGGCATGATTGTTACTCCTAAAGATTCTTAAATGTATCTTCGTAGTATCCGATTAGCGTTGTTAGTTGATTGACTTGCTGTTGTAATTCTAATGTATCAGTGTAAAAGTTACTGATGCGTGATGCATTGTTCGCACGTTCAGTAGCTATTACTTCATATTCTGCTGATGTCATCCATTCTTCTTTCACAGAGTATATGGTGGCATTATTAGTTATCCCAGTCATTGATTCTAATACTTGCTCTACCTCTGACTTGATAGTAGTGACATCATCCATAGATTCAAATGTACCTATGACAGATGCTATACCTAATCTGAGGTATTGTTGAACATTAGCATCAGGTATTTTATTGAGTAGATGCTCTGGGATATAGATGATATCGTTGGGATCATTTACTGATACTAGCTGAAATATATGACTAGAACGAATAGTCTCTAAATCTAGATCAAATTCTACCTGAGTCAATCCGTTATCGGTATATAATTCTAGTAGAGGTATTCCAAGCTTGACTAGTTCAGGGTATGATTGGACGCTCAATACTCTATATATCCCATTCAGTCCATTAAACGACGATGTGAATTCAAAGGAATATACGTAATTAGGTAATACTCTCACTAGTGTATCCTCAGTATGTGATAAGAGATACCATTATTAGCATAATGGTATCTCTTAGGTTATATGATCTTATCATGCATTAGTTGTATCGACTACTACAGGTTGGACATTAGAGATTACATTAGTCATAATATCATCCTGATCACTCATCATACCGTGATCGGAGTTATTGACGCTATCGATTAATGGATGCGCAGTGTCAGTTTCAACAGCTACTAGTGCATCTTGCAAATCATGCCATCTAAGCATATTGAAGTTATTGATAGTAGCTTGTGCTTCAGTCTTTCTATCGAGACATAATGCATCAGTACCAGTGTAATTAGCAGCAGCTAGTACTTCTAAAATAGATTTGAATACACTAGACCCCACTTGACTAACAAACCCATCATTAAACTTCTCAAACAGTTTCCATGTCGTATCATATTTCTTCTTAACTACACTAGCAGCTAATCTCAAAGCTTTACGTTCATCTACTACTACTCGTTCTTCATCTGTAACTGGTCGTACTTCACATCCTTCATCTGTATCATTGGGACTTACGATATAATACTCAATATCAGTATCAATCGAGTCTACTTCAAATACAGGTTTACCAGTACGTGATACCATAGAGTTAGCTGATAATCCGATGATACGTTTTGTGTTATTATCTACTCGTACATACATCATAATGATTTCCTCACATTAGGGGTATTGTTTATATAATTTCCAAGAGTACTGATCTATAAGATTGACATAGATACTATCTTTTAAACTTAACGATACTGTTATCAGCTAACCAATGACTAGCTACATTCAGTTGACTTGTGCTAGCTTTATTTATCATTACGACTACTGCATTGTATGCTAAATCATCTGCACTGATAGTGATGATTCGGTCATGTGTAATGTCTAGTATCTGTAGCTCTGTAGTCATATCTGCCCTACAGATGATTGGATCACTTTCTTTTAAGAACAATGCTTTCTCAGCAACTCTACGTCTTTCTAATCCTTTGAGTACTTTACCGTTACTATACCTCCATCTACGGAACTCATCAGCTGCATCTTGATAATCACCATTATTAAGTTTCTTAAGTAATGTTGACCTTATAAAGTTACCTATACCTACGTTATATACGAAACTGACTATAGCACCTAACTGGTTTTCAGACAATGGTACTTTCACATGTTTGATTACATATTTAGTACGTATCGATATATCATCCATGATGAGATCTTCTGCTTCACGCATAGTGATTCCATCAGGGAATATGCTATATGCTAATGCTTCATTAGACTTCCCACGTAGTAACTTATTATCACTACTGATCGCATGTCCCCATCCGATTGTCCACACGTTACCAGGACATAGATAGGGATCTAGATTGACAGTAGAAGGATCGCCATCTTCTATCCCTTCATATGATTTGATAAGATCTACTGCTAATTGATTGATTCTATTCATATCGTACCTCATTAGTTTATGATTCATTACATCCACTACATGTAATTCGCCTATATCGATCTCACTCGTGATATCATATTTTGAATGGATTTGTAGCATTCCCATTACTACTATAATTAGTACTATAACTAGTACTACTAGTGTCACTTTTATTTTCGTTATATTGCGCATATGTTATCTTCTGCTGTGCTCTATAATCAGATTTCATCTTATCAGCTATAGATAAAATCATACTACGTTTATGAGCTAGATTAGTATGAGCTAGTCTCTTGAGGTGAGGAAATACATATC
Source organism: Desulfobacteraceae bacterium (assembly GCA_022712835.1). The sequence continues at coordinate 53,001 of JAFLJU010000389.1, read as the reverse complement.
CTATCCTCAGATCAGTTCTAGCTGGAACGCCTTCTACGACTTTAGCATAATGTTGCGTATTCATAAGTAGACCATGGTTAAGTAGACTTGAATACTTAGGCATAAACATCTTAAAGTATTCACCATAATCAGTGGTATAGAATTCAAACTTAGGGAACATACCTGCATCATAACATACTTTATAGCACTTGATTAATTTACTCTTAGATAATTTAAACCCATGTAGCATGTGATTTAATTCATGTAGTATCTCAACGAATACGATATCGTCATCGTGAAGCATCCAGTCACTTTTCCAGCTATCCTGTTTCCATATGATACCGTCATCTGATATAGATTCTACTATATCAGTGAATGTGCTATCTGTTATAGTAAAATAGATAGTGATACCATTTCTTTCGATATGATCTATTATCGTTGGGATCATGATAGCTTCATGTAATTTAGTAGTCTCTTTTGTGATATTAGGTATGATTACACCACCACCTTCTGGGATAGTATCCATTATGTTAGATAGTACTTTAGTCACGTCAAATAGGTATGCCTGATACTTATCTACTTTCTTGATTATAGCGACATATACATTATCTCCATTGTTCATCACTAGTTTGATATATTCACCTACTACATACTCTTTATGTGGTAGGTTAGTGAATGCTTCGTGTAATTCAGGATATAGATTACAATGGTACTTGAATATATCATTATCAGTTAGGTTATCTAATGCTACTGGGATAACTTTATATTTATTGTTAGTATCTTTATATAATTCTGATACCTGTGTCGCTTGTATTAACTTTATCATACCGTTTCTCCAGTCATATTTATATATATCGTATTATGATCAGTAATCATCTTATGACATGTTACATTTTAAACAACTCATTAGGTGATTAATTATGCATACTAAATTACTAACAGATCTTATGAATACATCTCCTGTCATCAACGATTACATTATCGGACTACAGGCTGACTTCGGTGAAGATTCAGATTCAGTATCATTTAATACTCTACTGACTGAATGCTTTGTAATATTAATAGACCTACTAGAAGAACAAGGTATCATTATCACTTGTTCATTAGAGGAGATATTAGAGAATTACTACGATGCTCGATATCTCATAGATCTATATACTAAATTCAATACGACATACTTAGAAGCTCATCTAAAAGATGATTCCGATTTATTCAATTATATATCTACAGCATTTGATAATATCTCATCAGGAGAAGCTCTTGTGACTATATTAGATGCATATCAGAAATTGTACACTAATGATACTAATCGTATGTATTCAGTGCTATGGGATAAGATCTCTAATACTGAAGCATACTATACAGTTATATCATCTATATTGACAGAAGTATCTATAGATGATACTCAGACTACCATATCAGCTACTAGTCTAGATTACATATTTAAGTTACGAAATTATAAGATGTGGTTAGGTAGAGTTATAGTTCACCTCGTCAGTCTTCCTAAGTATAATGATGATATAGATCTCGATACTGGTATGGATTATATATCTACATTTAGAACAGAATTCACTAAGGTGGATAGAGTCAATATATTATCAGACCCAGTAATATATGAGACTAATAAAGAACTCATATTGAAGATCAGAAAAGATATAGCGTATGAGAGCAAGTTCTACTATAAATCACATATCACTGATGTATCATTACTCCAATTGATAGGATATATAGCTGCTAAGGTAAGTGATACTGAGCTATTTGGTACTGAGATGGATATGAGTGATCTACATGATCTAGTAGATATAGATCTGGATATACTACTAGCTGATATCATGTCAGTACCTAACTACTAAAAAAAGGATAGTCATGCAAGAGACCATACAATATATACTAGATTACCCTAATGTATTACTATCTAGAGATTCAGTGATAGATATATTTACAGATGCTGAAATCGTAAGCTATGATGATATTATGAAGCTAAAGTTAGTGAGATTAGGTAAGATGTATATGATTGACGATATCATACATATCGTATCTAAGATAGATGGTGATACTATATCAGAAAGTATCCCTACTACTATCAAGAAGAAAGGTAAACTACTCAGTTTTCAAGATACATTCACTCTAACTAAAGGTGCAATACTGAACTATAATGGTAAGCCTATGGAAACTACTATAGGTAAATTCTTACTCAACTACGTATTACTAGTAGATCCATTTGGCGATGTCGTTCAATATAATAACACTTCACCATGGCCTACTACTCATGTTGAGAATAATGAGATATCAGTAGCTGCTATGGATGATAAGATCACTACTGATCAGATATTGACATATGTCAATAACGTATACTTTTTAGCTAGCTATGCAGACTTCTGTAGTGTAGCATTTACTGAAAAGAGTATCATGGTGGATAAGGATGTAGTTAAGCATAGAGATATGCTATTAGATAAACATAAAGATGAATTACATGACCCTAATACGATGATGCTAGTAGAAGATGAACTCATCGCATTAGATAAGAAATCACTAGAAGGTGATCCTAGTAGTAACTTTCTAATCAAAAAGAAAGCTTACAATGTTCAACGTAAGCGAGAGTTCTTAGCACTTGGTATGGTTGAAGCATTTGGTGATACTGATAAATCATATGAATTCATACCAACTAATCTCAATGATGGGTGGAAAGTAGAAGACTTTGATACCATCAGTAATGACATCAGACGTGGTTCGTATCATAGAGCTAAGTCTACAGCTAAAGGAGGAGCTACTAGTAAGTTCTTAGGTAGATCGTTTCAAGAGAGTTCTATAGTATCTAAAGATTGTAAGACTACTAGGACTCTATCTGTAAACCTGACTAAAGCTAATCATAAGTACTTCATGTATATGAATATAGTAGTCGGTAGTAAACTAGTCGCATTGACGAAAGATACTATCAGTAAATACATAGGTACTACTGTCAATTTAAGAAGTCCGATGTATTGTTCTGCTAAAGGTGGTCATTGTTATAAGTGCATGGATTCTAGGTTTGAGAAACTAGACATAGTGCTACTCAATACAGCTCCTATCAACATCGGTAGTACAATCTTATCATTATCAATGGCAGCTATGCATGGTACTAAGCTTGAAACCTTCACTATAGATAATATAGATACCTTCACCGTATAAGTAATGAAACATATAACTCAAAATTAAGAGGATCTCATCATGAATGACAAATCACCAGACGTATCTAAAGATGTATCACCAGACGTATCTAAAGATGTATCACAAGAATCACCTGTAGTCGCTAAGAAGACTGCTAAGAAAACTATCAAGAAGACTATTAAGAAACCTACCTCATCTCCAAAGACAGTACTCAAAGTAGTAGGGAAACATCTTCAGTTCTTTGCACAATTCTTAGATTACATCGGTAAACGACAACCTGAGAAATCAGCAGCGTCACTCAATAATGTAATCAAGCAGATGATCAAAGAACCAGGTGAAACTCCTTATGAAGAAGTATTAACTAAGTTTAAAGAGCATCGGACTAAAGTTCACCCAACGAGTATGCTTCAAGCTACTGCATCATTATCACCAGCTGATAGAGCTAGGGTAGAAGTAGTCACTACTTCCATGTATATGCTATGTCAGAAACGTGATATGAATAAGAATATGAATCTCGATTATGTCCGTAAAGCTGTGAAAGACGATAGCTTTGTTAATTGGTTAGCTAAAAAGATCGCTCAATAAGTCCTACTCAAATACCTCATAGCATACCTATCACGGGTATGCTATGAGGTTTAGTATTATACATCTATATCTTTAGCGGTATCACCACCTATTACTAGTTCATCTTTTAATATTTCAAACTCAGCTACATCTACTTTATCAGGTACAGATGCTATTGGAGTAATATTTTCTGTGACTTTAGATACATTAGATTGTTTTAAGAATTCAGCTATAGTCTTACTCATGAGCTGATCTGATTGAGTATTATCTTCATCTACTTTAGTTTTCTGTTTTAACTTAATCCTATTTATGAATGAAGTATCTACATCGTTTAGTGCTTTTAGTAATGAGTTAGCTGCACTCATCTTTGCCTCTATCATAGATGCTGATTCATTATCAGTATCTATATGCATCTTATCTACTATGTCAGATAACTTATTCACTACACGACTACGGATATCATCTGTAGCGTCTGCACGTTTCTCTAGTTTTTCTATATCTTCAAATATCTGCTCACTGAGATCAGTCATAAGTATTACCTCTTGAATTATTAATATACGCATGTCTATACGATATATCCCTAGTTACCATATAGCCTCTATATCTCAGGTATATATTACTACAGTAGATACCATGCATATAACATATGAACATTACTCACTCAGTCTCACTAAACGTGGGACTGAGTGAGTATATTAACTTATAATAACTGCGAACTATACTATGTGATGTCACTAATGTAGATAAGCTAATAATATTTTTAGGAGAAACTATTATGACCAAACGAGCTAAAGAATACAATGCCGATAGTATCAGAAGTATGGATGATATTGAACATATCAGATTTAGAACTACAGCTTACATAGATGATACATATATACAGGGTCAGTTTCATATCATCAAAGAGATAGTAGATAATGCTACTGATGAATTGAGTATCAATGGTGGACATCTAGATGTATTCATGTTCAGATCACCTAGGAATAGTACATACCAGATAGTAGTAGTAGATAATGGTAGAGGTATTCCTATAGGTAAGATCATAGATAGTTTTGTTAATGCTAAGACTTCAGGTAAATTTGATACTGATAGTTACCAGTACTCTAGTGGATTATTTGGTATAGGTTCTACAGTAACTATGTCATTGAGTAATTGGTTTAGAGTAATATCACTCAATGAGACTAAGATAGGTGATGTGGCATTCAGGTATGATAAGTTACCTAAGATAATCACTACTATCCAGAATAAGACTAAGTGTACTGGGACAATAGTGATGTTTGAACCAGATAAGGATATTTTCACAGGTATATCTGACTTCATGACTGATTATACATTACTATCTAATTACCTCACTCAGTTAAACTTATTTAGTAGGTATACTACTAATTTATATGTAATGGATACAGAGCTACCTAGTGAGATTAGGAATGGATCTACATTACAGGTATTTTCATACCTTGAGGAGGTGCGAGAGACATCTCCTACTTATGATAGTGCTACTCTAAATAGAGATACTTACATTAGGTCATTCTTTAATATATCTAACACATGGAGAACATCGTTTACTACTAAATATGATAACCCAAAAGACCTCACTAAAGTAAGCTTAGAGTTATATTACAATAAAGTACAACAGGTTCCATCTAATACTAAGTTAACCTTTGTGAATAATATCCTATTTACTGATAATGCTAGCATCCATACTAATCATCTATTAAAGTATATCAAACGTGGTATACTATCACTGATGTCTGATAATACGATGAAAGCGTATGTGAAAGATGTTTACAAGTTACCATTATGGTTAGTGATGGATGTAAAGTTTTCAGGTGCTGAGTTTGCCGGCATGGCTAAGGTGAGTTTCAAAGATAAAACATTTATCAGTATATATGCTAAGATATTACCCACTCTTATCCCTGCTACATTGATTGGTGAAATATATAATGTGATAGAGAGTCATATCGTCATCAGTTTCAATGCATACAGTAATAAGAATCTGCAAGTGAAAGATATGAAGCATCTACTCACACAGTTAAACTTTTATAATAAATTTGATGACTGTCTAACTACTGATAGGAGTACTGCTGAGTTATTACTAGTAGAGGGAGATTCAGCATGTTCAGATGCAGATAGAAATAGTCAGACACAGGCATTATATAAGTTATCTGGTAAGCCTTATAATGGACTCACTCAGTTAAATAGATTGACAGAATCTAGTAATAATGTAAAGAAGAAGAAGATCTTCCAAGATATCATCAAGATTACTAATATGACTCCAGGTAGTGATGACTTATCTCAGTTAAACTTTGGTAAGATTGTCATAGTAGCTGATGCAGATGTCCATGGTTACCATATTACTAATATCATACTAGGTAACTTATATGCACTATGTCCAGCTTTAATTACTAAAGGTCATGTGCATATTGTAATACCACCGTTATATAGTCTCAAGATCAAAGGTCATGGTCAGACGATCTATGTGAAAAATACGACGGAGTTAGAAGCGACATTAGCATATCAAGTATATTACCGTTGTATAGATATCACAATACAATCTGATGTATATGATAAGGTACTCACTAGAGATGAGTTTGTAGCATTTGCTGAAATTATCAATAAGATAGGTACTGAGATAGAGATGTTGAGTATTGAATATTTCATACCACCAGTGATACTAGAACAGCTATCTCTTATCACTACTCACTTAAATCTAGATGAGCCTAATGTAGAGGAGATACAGGAATGGTTAGGTTATGATGTAAAGTATGTTAAAGCTAGTAACATACTCATCCTTAGTGTAGGAAGTGAAGATATCATCATCCCATTAACATCTATCACTGAACTTATATATAAGAGGATATTACCGTTGTATAGATCTTTGTATTATAATAAGACTAGACTATTTGCTACTACTAAGTTGACAAATACATTAAACTGTCAACCAGTATCAATAGTCCAACTGTATGAGATGTTTAAGACCTTGAAAGGTATGTTCACTATCATTCGTAATAAGGGACTAGGTCGTATGTCTGGAGCTGATAGGAAATTTAGCTGTATAGATCCAGCTACTAGAAGATCATATCAGGTAACTTCCATAGGTGATGTAGATATGATATACAGCTGTCTAGGAAATGATGCAACTTATAGGAAGACTCTAGTAGGACATGATAAGTTTGACATCTAGGAGAATCAGTATATGAATTACACTAGTACATTGATTTATAATGATAGGTGGTCAGATATCATTGAGAAATATGGTAATGACACTATGACGTTAGGATATCACTCTATCATCACGTCTATATTTAGAGCATATGCATGTATTAATGATAGTGAACGAGAAGTAGTATTCATACATGCTTGGATGTACCATGCTGATATATTGAAAGATGTACTCAGTGAGGTATATCTAGATGATTTCACATATATGCGGATGTTATCTGGTAGTGATATACAGAAGTCATGTATCATGGCTAGATGGATACATATATTATCAGAAGGAGTAGTCATCACTGGTAGTAGTAGTAGGAGATTAGGTATATTACTATGTATGATATTACTCAGTGATAGTACTGATGTATATGATACTACTGATAGGAAATTCAACGAGCTATGTCGTAAGGCTAATAATAGATTTATACTGAGTAGGAATAAGCCATTTGAGAACATGTTGCATATACTGCAACATATCGAAGATGACATCATCGATGTAGATGATTTCTCAGTACGATTATTGGAATCGACTGTATGTGTATTGGGAATATACATACTCATAATTATACTAAGATATGACATTCATGTGTTGAATTGCATAGGGAAAGAATTACAATATGAATTACGTAGTGTATTACATTTTAATATCTGAGGAGGTACTTCACTGGTGATAGATACACGTAATATGATATTCACTGAGGCTGATTTAAGCATAGCTGATGATAAACTAAAGAAGAAACTAATTAAAGTATTCATTGATAGGGGAATCACGTATGATAAGTTCAAAGAGTTACATTCAGATTACATGGTAGAGCGAGGTATCATCAAGTTGAGAATTATCAACTATGATCGTGTAAATGTGATGAAGAGTCTGAGACTGAAGCCGACTATAACGTATACTAATTACACGAATGTGATGAAGAATATTCTGAAACTGAATCTGATACGCACTACTGATGAGTTCATGGATATAGATGGTACGCCTTATAGCGTCACTATCGTAAGTACAACTTACTAGATTCACTATCAGTATGGAGTGATCATTTGAGTACTAGTATATCATATATCAAACGCTCCATAACGTACCTCATATGGGTACGTTATGGAGTATCGGTATGTGAATGTGATAATATCTAGATGAGCATATGTTTTTTGTTACTACTCAGAGTGCATATATCTGATACTGGATCAAGAAATCGATAATCGAGTATCGAATCTATCTGATATCCTCAAAAGTAGTCATATTGAGTAAATGACTACTACGTTCGATGTAGTAGGTGATTAGCTGATATTATCAAACTACATTCCTCGGGGTATAAGTTTTGCTAAAAATGCTCACGTGCGGTCTCAGAAGCAAATCATACATTTAGTGAGCATGTGATTTGTAGTCATAATTCACCAGTGCTTATATTACCGAAGTCAGTGAAAATATCAAACCACTTTCCTCAGGGAATATAGCACTTATTTGAGTGTAATTTCACCAGCGCCTATAGTACAATGATAATTACAAATAATCTTCCAATCCTCGGGGTATATACTTTATCTACTTATATTAAATGACCTCAATCTTAGTAGTAGATACTTAGTACTCATGTAGGGATATACATGTAGTGCACATTTGAGCATATCTACATTCACTGTATCCGATAGCATAGGTACTGAGTATGTGGTATATCAGTATACTACTATTTGAGGTATATATTACTATAGTAGAGATGCATCAGATATAACCAGATGCACATCTACTGATCTTCGATTAGTAGAAGGTATCAGATACTACTTTGATACCTCCCACTGACCTTTGATTAGTAGTGGAGATACATTAGATAATCTAAACATAAAGGAGATATATCATATATGGATAATATACATATCACAGCTAGTAGCATCATAGATAGTAATACTTTACAGTACGGTAACTATGTCATTAAGAATCTATTCCCATGTCCTATAGATGGATTTAAGCGTGTAAGACGTAGAATCATCTACACTAATTCATCTGAAGATAAGATCTCAGGTAATAAGCTAATATCTAATACGATCGCTATACATAACTATGGAGATCAGAGTATATATGACACAGCTTCAAAGATGTGTTCACCTTTTAGGAGCATCAATCAGATATTGGTACTCCATGGTAATAATGAGACATATAGTGGTAATAGACAAGCTAGTCAAAGGTATGTAGATTTTAGTCTGAGTACATTTGGTAGAGACATATTCTATACTAGTATAAACTTTAAGACATTACCGATGATAGTGACTGAAGATATGAGTGGTAGAGAGATCGATTACTTCATACCTAAATTACCAACAGCTCTACTATATGCTAATGAATCAGTAGGTTTCGGATATAGTTCATATACTGCACCATTAAATTATAGTAACGTATGTGATCTAGTCATCGAATATGCTAAATGTAAAGTCAAACATACTTGGAATATGTTTCGTCTACCTCAAAGATACTTACCATCCTTCCCTATCAAATGTTATATCAAGAATATATCTACTCTACTGAAAGCATATAAGCATGGTAAGTTTGAAGAGCCTATCATGACTGAAGGTCTATATGTATTAAAGTCAAGTAATACATTACTGATACGGACATTAGGATATGGTGCGTCTACTAGTACAGCTAGGAAATCTCTAGTCAAATGCTTACGTGATAAGAAACATTGGTTAGTTGGTATGGATGCTAATCTTAAACCATCATCTGATAACGCTATGTATTTAGATTTCTATATCTCAATCAAGCGTAATAGTAATATCTTTGAACTCATAGATAAGTTGAGCTCTATCGTGAAATTGAGACATACTATTCACCCATTTAACAACTACGTACTCGCTGGTAAGATACATAAATTACATCCACCAGAGACATTAAAGATCTGGTACATTGAGAGGTATAGGAGTATCCTTGGAGCTAAGAAATATAAGCAGCAATCATTACAGGATAAACTTATCACTATAGAAGTATATATTACGATATGTGATCATGTAGATGAAGTCATCAAGATCATACAAGGACGTAAGAAAGCTCATCAGTTAAGTGACATATATGATACCTTGAAGAAGAGGTTTAATTTATCACTACGTCAATGTGAGATACTAGTTAATGCTAAATTGATAGTCCTCTCTAAGATGAAGAGGAAAGCACTAGAGCTTGATGAGCTAAAATGTCGTACTGAGCTGACTAAGTTGACTGATAGTTTCAAGTCGATTGATGATGAGATAGTAGATGAGGTCACTATATTAAAGAAGAAGTATTCACCAGATGATACATATGTGAGTAGAGTCGATAAGTATATTGGGTATATATCTATAAGGAACATGGGTATATTACAGATACGATCACATGCCGATATAGCTACTTATAGTAATATGTTTAAACCTAAGGTAGTATATCACACGTATGATAAATGTAATTCTATTGTGATCAATACTAAGAAGTACCTACATGTAGATGAATTACCATATACTGCACATAGTGATATGATAAATGTACATGTCAAATCACCTTACAGAGTATTTGTAAGGAAAGGTAATTCATCTACATTGAGTGATAGAGTATCTAATGTACCAGATATTATCCATAGTGTATTTGGTAATAAAGCTTTAGTATTACATTCTAGTAAAGGTCTCATGCGTATGGGTAATGTGACTGATAAGATACTCTATGTGGTAGATAATACTGCTGATGAATATCTCATGATATCGTCTAATACAGCTACTGATAATCATATACGTATCCAACGTATACGCATGGGGGATAAGCTAATATCATCTGCTGCTGGTAGTACTAAAGTACTCATCATTATACCTATAGATGCTACCGATTGTACATTCAACTTAATAAGGAATAAGAAGCATAGTGGTATCCATATACATAATGTACCTAAGTTAGTTAGTAAATATATGACTACGGTAACTATGAAAGATATCACTATATCTAATAACGCTATCATGAGTACATACTAGATACTTTACCTCACCTACACATATCACATGTGTAGGTGAGGATAGTATGTATTATTTTTTATGCACTCTGAGCATGAGTAATAAGTATCTACTACGGTAGAGAGTGAATTTAGTATATCTAACTGAGTACTTCTATTGGGAGACTACCTAGTAATTGATCAGTATCATATCCCAGTACATACTGATTGAATTTAGTAGCTGGCGGTGTAGAGTTCATCCTATTTAGTGATACTACTGATATATTAGCACTATTCAATATACTATCATTAATGCTATCATTAGACATATCTAAGAGAGATGACTTATCTACATGTAGCTTTGATAATATCGAATCTGAATTAGCTACTACTGCTACATCGTCATATGTATTAACTAATTTACCACCCTTAGTAGTTACTTTCATATTGACACCTAATACATCTAATGCTAGATCTCTATTAGTACTACCCACTACTCCAGGTGTTACCATACTTAACATATCATTCAGATTACTAGCAGATCCACCATCTAGTAACTTACCCATCATATCACCTTGTTCTACAGATGTCAGAATACTTACCATCTCAGAAAGACAAGCTAGGAGTCCATCTATATCGAATTTACCTAGTAGGTCAAATAACCACGATATATCTATCAGTAATCCAAACCTATCAAATAACCCACCGTTTGCAAAGTTAGGACATGTATTCAGATCAAATAAGCTTCCTTTTAATTTATCTAATAGACCCTCATGGGCAGATACAGGCATAGATTCAGGTATGAGAGATCTTACTATTGGATCAGTAGTAAAATTGACTGGATCTACTGATGATACTCTTGCTAATGTACCATCTGGTCCCATCTGATATTCTGATAGTAATCGTTCATACATATCACCTGTAGATGGATCGAATAGATCATCTTCAGATATAGATACTTTATCGATAGTAGCACGTACTGATACTGGTAATATGGATATATCAGATACACCTAATTGAGCTGATCCATGACTCTTGAGGATATTCTCTTTTTGTTTGATACCTAGTAATCTAGCTAGGATATTATCAGATGCTTTATCTAGATCTCTATCATTCGATATATTAGTATTAGTCTTATTAGCTAAGCTAGTGACTTCATCTTTATTCTTAGCTAATTTACTAGTCAGCTTAGTATCATCATCAGCGACCTTTGTAAACTTAGCTTCTTTTACTATCTGCTTTGTACTGAATACACCAAATGTATTAGTCTTATTAGGTTTAGAAGTAGCATTAGTGAGTAACTTACTATCAGTAGCTGTCATATTAGCAAGATCAGTCGGTACTGTAGTTTTACTATCAGCTACTAGATTAGTAGAGTCCCAATGATCACTAGATGTGGATAACTTTAGTGGTTCCTTTGGTGGTAGTGTTATATCAGACATATTTAGTTTCTCCCATTACCCTATCGTTTTGATACCTAATGATCTCAGGTAGAGGTTAGCTGTAGTTACACTTTTAGTTCTACTCTCACCTAATGGTAATTCACCGATTAGACCACTACCTTCATTCTCTATCTGGTACTTGAGCTTATTATAATTATCAGTATCACCACCTCTGACTTTTATTAACTCTACTACACTAGTAGATAATCCTTTACTAGCTAGCATTTGTACTTCTATTGATGATAATGCAGCTCCTTTATCAGGTGGTATGACTTGACCTGATATGGGACTGATTCTCTTATCAGATTCAGGTAATGATATCTTGTGGAATAAGTACTGTGATAATCTACGTACTGGTAATCTCACTACGAGATATGGATACTCAGTGAGGTATTCTCTCTTAGTGATAGGATCTTTATATCTGAGCTTATCGAATATACGTACATTACGTGATTTAGCTACATTTATTACCTTAGTAGTATTCAATCCATCAGTCATATTAGGTATCATTATACTGATCCTACTATCACCTGTCTTGAGGTTATCCATCCATTTACTGAATGCTTTATTATCTAGCTTCTTGAACAGCTTACGATACCTTTGTTCATTATTACCAGATGCGTCTATATCGTTACATAGTTGTAATATATATGATTCGATCTTCTTACGTTTAGTTGCGATACTCATAGGGTTCTCTCACATTAGTATTAGATCATACTGCTTCATAAATGACTATACTATTTCAGTGTGATCTCACGTGTTCTCAAGTATATATTATCATAATGGATAACATATCAAATAATGCCTAATATGTCATCTGATCTAGTGATTAGTAAGTACATCAGATACAACCAGATGCACTTACTGATCTCCGATTGGATAACATATCAGATAATGCCTGATATGTCATCTGATCTCCGATTAGTAAATGTTATTTGTAAACAGACTAGCTCTGTAGAAATCTTATAAACTATATACAAAAGGAACTAAACCATGGAGGATATTATGACAGTCGTAGAACCTAGTGAACCTAGAGTATCGGTAAGGCAGATAGTTTCAAATGGTATATGTTACCGAATTCGATCTCGAACACCATCAGAAGTACCAGAAGTACCAATACCAGTGATGACGACAGTAGCATCACCATCATCACCATCGACACCAGCATCACCAGCATCACCAGTAACATATACCACCGTTCATGAAAGTGAATATGTGGCAACTATCATGACTGGAAATGAACGTAAACCAGTCAATCTCGTTAGACTGTCTAATGAGCAGTTTAATGTAGATGTCATGATGCTAGATTTAGCATCAGTGCCATTTGAAACTATCCACACTAGTACTGATATAGATTATCCAGCTAATAATATACGATTCACGCTGGCTCGTGATATACAGACTCTATTAGGTGATAATCAACGATGCATTGATAACCTGATAAAGATACGGAATTGTTCCCGTGGTAATATCTCAATGATCACTGGATGTACTGATGATCCTGATGATATCAAGATCTACAATAGTGAACATAAACAAGGAAAGGATACATCTGTTCATATCACCATATATTCACCTACACATGAGAATAAGACTATCAATGTAATCAGTCTCAAATTACCAAGCAATTTGGATCTCGAATCATGTGTATTAGCTATCCCACGTTTCGGTATATATATTACTGGAATCGCTGATACTAATGTACTGTATGAAGCATATGGTATCCCTCATCATTTTGATATACTGAGGTCGCCAACGCAGCATACTGTAGATATAATCGTTGAGTCGTACTATGACACTAGATCTTCTAATGTCGCATATATTAGCTATAATGGAGATTATTCATTACAGACTAATATAACTAGTAGTGATGTAGCTTTCAGTGGTGGACGAGTGATAGTGAAACGTCAAGGATGTGATGACTTGATTGTCAGTATGGATTCGAGATTAGAGAATGGAGATGTATTTAAGTATGAATGGGAGGATGAGAATGTTGAGATAATCATCAGTACATCAAGATCTCAATTAATAAAGATATGTGACGATAATAAGTCAAAGTATCGCACGAATGTCAGATTATTAGATGAGAACTTAGAGTTAAAAGAAGAGAGAACATCGTTAAAGGATACTATCGAAAAGCTGAATTATGACACTAAAGTGCTAAAGACATCCTTATTGGAGAAAAATAATATCATAGCGATAAACCAAGCTAATGTCAAGAAAGCTGAGATCGGTAAAGATACCCAGAAGGTGAAATTAGAAGAACAACATTGTAAGACGCGAGTAGCTGAATCATCTGAGAAGGTTACACAATCAACTAACACATCAAATGAATCATTGATGTGGTTGAAAGTAGCCACTGCTATAATAGGATTTACTACTGTAGCCATAGGAGCATATGTGAAAACTCGCCCAGTAGGGATCGCTTATAGTAAGCTGATAGAATGGGGTGTTAATTTTAATGGTATCGATGGAATATGTAGTAAAGTGTTCACTGGTATATCGTCAGCTATAATCGTCAGTCCAATCACATATGGTATCGGTAGACTGTTCGATTACATAGTATCAGCTACGGGTAGTATATTACCTGCATGTGCAGATATAATTAGTGATACATGTGATGTAGTTAGTGGGTTATTTAGTGGAGTATCCGATGTAGTCAGTGATACATGTGATGTAGTTAGTGATGTAGTCAGTAGTGTATGCGATGTAATTAGTGATGTAGCTAGTAGTGTATGCGATGCATTTAACTCAGTACTGGATTGGTGCTGGTAATCATAACAAACATAGGAGGTACGGGGATGTATAAAAGCCCACCTAATTTATCTAAGTCAGACCATTCATCTAGTAAGGATTTAGCCTATTTTCAAAAACCCAACATATACTCTTTGACAATATATACCCCTCTGGGGTTTGTCTTTTTTTTATCATATGAGTAGATTACACTAATATGCAGCTTACGTCTTATACTAGTGATGGTAGTGATACTCGAATATAGCAAATATGCTGTTTGAAACTCAAATCGTTATAGAACCGCATGTAGTGATTTGAAAATAGGCTAAAAAGAGCTTCCACGTATATCCCTACGTGAAGGTCATATTTGGGCATATTTGGATTTACTACGTACGATTTTACAGTGGGTGAAAATGTGGTATTTGAGTAAGTCTGAAACTTATCTGAAATATCCTGGGATTTCGAGATAGGTGAGGATAGTGCCATGTTTATGCACTCTGATCATGAGTGATAAGTATCTACTACTCTCAATAGTGAGTGCAATCGGTAGATCACTATTTTAGAATGAGTGTGATCTCACCACATCTTAAGTATATATCACTATAGTAATATAAGTAGTTAAGAGTGTTTCTTAGCTACATGATTAATCTAATATCTTAGGAGGATAGTAAAATGAATAAAGTAAATAATAATGATATAGTTGGCGATGTAAGTAGTGTAGATACATATGGCGACATCACCGTTACCGGTGATGTCGATCTAGATGTGTCGATCCTCAACCGTGAAATATTCACGGTTGGAAATACCAGCGATGGACTGGCGCTGGTAACAGTGGCTGATACCGACATAGATATGACTCATAGGGCGACCTATGGGGAGGGTGTGTTCAATGCCGTCATGATCGATGCAGATCATGACCGTATCATCTGTGTAGGTGAGTCAGGAAATGAGTCGCCGAATGGGCTCATAGTGGTAATCGATAAGTACTTAAATGTACTGAATAGTAAAGTATATCGAGGTGGTGACAATGCCATCATCAGCTTCACCGACGTCATGATTAATGACGTCGGTAATATCATCTGTACTGGGTACGCCCAGGATGCAGATAACGGCACGACAGGTCGTATCGTATGTTACGATACGGACCTCAACCGATTGAACAGTATATCCTATGGGGAGGATAATACCTTCATCTGGGGAGTAACAGCTACCCCAGATGGTAATATGATCGTCGTTGGAAACGACGATCATAGCGCGATAGTAGTCAAGCTCGACGGCGCTGAGCTTGAAGTAGTAAAAACCACGAGGTACGGTGGTGGTAGTAGTGCGTTTCATAGTGTCACTACTAACGCAGATGATGGAAACGTCATCTGCGTTGGACGTGTTTCAGAAGGAACTGGTAGTTTCGATGCACTACTAGTCAAGTATGATAGCGATCTTATCATGCTAGCTAAGAAAGTACATCATGGAGGCGAAAGCTTCCATGACGTACTCGTCACCAATGATGGTGACATAGTTTGTGCTGGAAACAGCAACACAGATGGTATCATTGATGCCATTGCCGTCAAGTTCAACTACGAACTTGACGTAGTGTTAAAAGGATACGAATATGAGTATCCTGACAGTACCTTTACTGCTGTAATAAGCAGTATCGATGGTACCCAGGTTGTCTGCACTGGGTACCAAGAGGGATATCGGACTGGAGGTTTACTCATCCTCATAGATCTTGAATAACTACCTACCTACCTAGCTACTATAGCTAGGTAGGTAGTTCTCTACTATTTATTTTTTATGCACTCTCAGCATGAGTAATAAGTATCTACTACTCCTCAGAGTGAGTTCTATCAGTAGCTTACTATTTGAGATATATATCATCATAGTAGGAGGTATCAGATAATACTTGATACCTCCCACTGATCTAGTGATTAGTAGAGTATCAGATAACACTTGATGCTCTACTGATCTTCAATGAGTAATATGAGCAGCTAAGTATAATTCTTAGCTACATAATTAATCTAATTTAGGAGGATAGTAAAATGAATAAAGTAAACAGTAATGATGATAGTAATGTGATCAAATCGATATACGATGGAACTGGTAGTGAACGGTTCTATGGGATAGTTGTAGACTCTAATGATGATATTATCTGCGTCGGATATACTCGTAGCGAGGGAGTCGTTAATAGTGATGCGTTAGTAGTGAAATATAGTGGTAGTGATCTTAGTGTGCTGGATAAAACAGTATATAATGGTTCCGGTATCTCTTTCTTCCATAGAGTAACAATTGATGATAATGACGATATAATCTGTATTGGATATACTCGTAGCGAGAGAGTTGTTATTACTGATACATTAATAGTGAAGTATAGTGGTAGTGATCTTAGTATACTGGATAGTAAATCATATGATGATACTGATACTGCCTACTTCCGAGGAGTCATTACTAATCACGATAATGATATCATATGCATTGGATATTCTCGTGATGGTATAACTAATACATATGACGCATTCATAATCAAGTACAGTGGTAATGATCTCAGTATATTAGGTAGAAACCTATACAGTACTACTGGTAACGATTGTTTCTTTGGAGTAGTGGTTGATTCCAATAATGATATCATATGTGCTGGGTATACTGAACATGCAAATACCGGTAGTGATGATACATTAATAGTGAAGTATCATGGTAGTGATCTTAATACACTGGATAGTAAAGTATACAGTGGTGATCGTGACGAATCATTTCATGGAGTAGTTGTAGACTCTAATGATAATATTATCTGTGTTGGGAATACTTGCAGTAAAGATGATGATAATCATGAAGCACTAGTAGTCAAATTCGACAGTAGTGATCTGAGTGTATCATCTAGGAAAGTATATAGTGGTACTGGTTGCGATACCCTCTATGGGATAATCATTGATTCTAATGATGATATCATATGTGTAGGATACACATGTAGTGAACGAGTCAGTTCCAATCCTATGGTAGTGAAATTCAGTAGTAGTGATCTTGATATATTGGTTAGGGAAGTATACGGTAATAGTGACCACTTAGAATCAGTAGTCATCGATCCAGATGGTGATGTCATATGTATCGGAACCACTACTAGTGATGGTGATGCTAAAGCATATGTGACTAAGTTTAGAAGTCGAACTTGATATACTACTTGATGCACCTCTGATCTTAGATGAGATAGCGTATAGAATAATCTATACATACGCTAAAAGTCAGATATCTGACATGATACCTTAGGAGGGTATGAATATGAAAGTGAATACTGAAGTAATGAATATCGATGGTAACGATGGGTGCGATTTTGATGAGTTCTACGCAGTAGCTACTGACTCTAGTGGTAATATCATATGTGTTGGTGTTACCAAAGCAGAAGGAGCTGATGATTGGGACACATTATTAGTCAAGTATGATAGTAATCTTAACATGCTAGCTAGAAAAGTATATAGTGGGACTAATTTGGATGAGTTCCGTGGAGTAACTACGGACTCTAGTGGTAATGTCATCTGTGTTGGATGGATTGATTCAGAAGGAGCTGGTGATCATGATGCATTAGTAGTCAAGTATGATAGTGACCTTAATATACTAGCTAAGATGATATACGGTGGTACTGGTACTGATGTATTTCATGGGGTAACTATAGACTCTAGTGATAATATCATATGTACTGGTCAGACTACCTCAGAAGGAGCTGGTAGTTTCGATGCATTAGTAGTCAAGTATGATAGTGACCTTAATATACTAGCTAAGAAAATATATGGTGGAAGTGGTACTGATGCATTTTATACAGTAGCTACTGACTCTAGTGATAATATCATATGTGCTGGATATATTCATTCAGAAAGAGTTGATTATGATGTTGCTCTAGTAGTCAAGTTCGATACTAACCTTAATATACTAGCTAAGATGATATATGATGGTACTGATTGGTTCGATACAGTAGCTACTGATGCTAATGATAATGTCATATGTGTTGGACGCACTGATTCAGAAGGAGCTGGTAATTGGGATGCATTAGTAGTCAAGTATGATAGTAACCTTAACATACTAGCTAAGAAGATATATAGTGGGACTGATATTGATTGGTTCAATGGAGTAGCTATAGACTCTAATGATAATGTCATCTGTGCTGGACGTACTAATAATGAAGGATCTGGTAATCGTGACACATTAGTAGTCAAGTATGATACTAATCTTAATATATTAGCTAAGAAAGTATATAGTGCTACTGGTATTGATAGGCTCTATGAAGTAGTTACTGATGCTAATGATAATATCATATGTGTTGGACGCACTGATTCAGAAGGAGCTGGTGATTATGATGCACTAGTAGTGAAGTTTGATACTGACCTCAATCTACTTACTAGAAAGATCTATGATGGAGCTGGTAATTACTGATTCAATGAAGTAGCTACTGACTCTAATGTCATATGTGTTGACGGTACTAATACAGAAGGGACTGGTCATAGTAGTTGGATGTGATCTAAATATACATCATAGCATACCTATTACGGGTATGCTATGATGTATTATTTTTTATGCACTCTCAGCATGAGCAATAAGTATCTACTACTCCTAATAGTGTGATCTATTAGTAGCTTACTATTTGAGGTATATATTACTATAGTAGAGATGCATCAGATAATACTTGATGCTCTACTGATCTTCGATTAGTAGAAGGTATCAGATAATACTTGATACCTCCCACTGATCTAGCGATTAGTATATATCACTACTGTAAATACATATTCCTTTAGGAGGGAAACTTATGAGTAAACCACTTAGCCGCATCATTAATATCATGAAACGAGATGTACCAAAGTTCAACGATAGCGTCATTAAGGATATACGTAAAGATGAGGTCGAAGGGATGATTGAATTCATCATAGATAGATATAATGAGTGTATATCTGTCATGGATGAAGATATCCAGTTCATAGGGTACGATATACTTTCACCTGCTGAAACTCTAAAGTATGAGTTGACAGCTAACTATAAAAAGAACCTCATAAATATCAGGGATGATGAAGCTATACTGGTAGACTTTAAGTTCAGGTATAATGATGCTGAATTCGTTAAGAAGCTCTACATCCCATACATCTTTGAGAATAGTAGTCTGATAGTAAACTCAGTACGATATGAATGCTTACTGAGAATGACTGAGAAAGTGTTCTCAGTAAGAAAAGATAATGGTATCACTATCAAACTCATTAGGAGTCCTATAAGCTTTTGGAAGAGTCAATTACATGCATATAAATGTGTCGTATCAGAGATGCCCTTTATTAGTTCATTAGTTACATGTATGTTGTACTATAATAAAGCTAGTAAGAGTAAGAAACGATTGAAGCCTACCATAGTGCATTATCTCTTATGTAAATTCCCACTACCTGAACTCCTCAGTATGTTTGGATATCAACCAGATGATGCAATATATACTAAGACTATCGATGATGAGGAAAACTACTACTATTTTAAGATACAGAACATCACGTTACAACGTGGACCAGTATTATTGAAAGTAAAGAGATCTACTATGGATACTGGTGAACATACTAAGTTATTCAGGGATATCATTGGTAATATTTCTTATATACTGAGTACATTCAGATCAGTGAATCTAGATAACCTAGTGCAAACTGGTACCATTTATTACAGGATCTTCTTAGGTAAGATTAACCATAATGTAAACTTAGATAATGTGAGTGCATTAGACTACATGAATAGTCATATCAAGAGTATCGATACATATCTGGATTCATATTCTAAGAAGGTATTCGAATCTAATAACTTGTACGTCGATGATATATATGACCTACTCGGATATATCCTTGTGAATATAGATCAGATAGTCATGATGCATCCTAATAATGATCTCTATAATAAGAGACTGGATACTATTAATGGAGTAATCATCGACGGTCTATTCAGATCATTATATTACAAGATATACAAAATGGATAAGCGACCTAACTCTACCCATATGAATGAGAATGTTCTCAATTCACTCAATATCATTCCCAGATATATACTGAAGCATCTATCGGAGTCTGAAAATGTACGTTACAATAGTAGCGTGTATAATGATAATTGGCTATTATCGATAGGTATGAAAGTCAGCAAGTCATTATCATCGACTACTCGTAGAGGGAGTACTAAGACGAGTTACTCTAATGAGATAGCGTTACCGAAGAATATCTACCATCCATCTAATATGGTAGTTGAAAGTGCTATCGGATTCTCTCGTGCTGTAAGTAAGAATTCAGTGATCAATCCATATGCTGAAGTTGACCAAGTGCAAGGGTTCGTTAAGAATGATATGGCACTACTAGCTGATGATCTCATTAAGTACTTACCGAAGTAGTAAACATCTTTACCTACTCTTAAGAGTGAGTTTTATCATTAGCTTACTATTTCAAGTATATATCACTATAGTAGAAGGTACATCAGATACAACCAGATGCACCTCTACTGATCTTTGATTAGTAGAAGGTATCAGATACTACTAGCGATGCGGATATAATATCAGCTCAATAATCTAAAATAAAAAGGAGAAGTGTATGTATAACCAACCTAACCCATTAGTTCCATATATCAGACAATCGATTGGGAACTTCATATCACAACATAGGAGTAGTTTCCCAACTCACATATTAGCTACCGTGGATACTGAATTGAATAATAACATTCAGGCTATCGTGAATCATATCCAACAGAATAGTAGTGGTGGATCAGTTCCACCTAATGTCATCGATACCTGCGTTAGTTCATATGGTACTCAGATTCTAAATAGTGTAGTCAATAATAGTAATCGACCACAGCAACAGAATCAGCTGTATAATCAACAACCACAGCAGAATCAGCTATTTGGTCAACAACCACAACAGAATCAGCTGTATAATCAACAACCACAACAGAATCAGCTATATAATCAACAACCACAGCAGACATCTATGCTCACACAACCACAGGCTATCGGAGCTACTGGAATGCTCAGTACACCGAGTGCATCATATCCAGTGAGAAATGTGATGAATGATGACATCGCTAATACACCTAGACCTGTCGTGAATATACCTAAAGTACCTCAAGTTATAACTCCTTCAGGTAAGTTATCATTAGTAAAGATGGTACGTGATCCTACTAATGTGTATCAGGTAAATGACATGTCTGTAGAGGATTGTAAAAAGTATAGTACATCGTCACTAGGTGGTGAAATAATTGAGGTGATTCGTCTATCTGACATTACTGATAAACATGGGGTCATTACTAGATTTAGTGATGTTACTTGTAACGTCCATGAAGATTCAATTACCAAGGTGATTAATAACTTCCATGAAAGTAATCCCAAGCTGTTATCTAGGGATAGATACATGGCTAATCTCAGGTATTATATGTTCAAGCTGTTCAGATTTAAGAGTGTAGATACTAGTAAGATCAATGTCAATGTATTAACTGATACGACACATGTAGATGTACCAGTTGTCGAAAAGTTGACTATACTGCTGAAGAATATAGAAGAGCGTAACTTCAGCTTAGTCAATGCTCTTAATGAAACGATAGTTCCTATATTTAATGACATCTCACTGAGGTACTTAAGGTCATCTCAGGATATCAATGTCACGTTGCAGATATCTCATTTACCTGATATTATTGAGTTAGCAACTATGCGATCATCATCATCGAGTGCTGTACTCAACCATAAGGAATATCCTGATAGGTTATTGAGATGTGTGCGTGATGCTGTTTCGAGAGTGATCGGTCACGGTGGTGAGTGTGGATATTTTAATCATAAGAACTTACTACCTGATTTAATATCATCTGAAGATTTCATTGTCAGAGGTAATGGATATTGTGAGAGGGATTGTGACATTACCAATGAGAAATTCTCTAAAGCTGTCATAGATAAATATACTATCGTCGAGCAATTTGGTGATGTGATGATAGCTAATTTCATACCTGATGAACTAGATATAGATATCAAAGGTAGAGTAATTGATGTATGTGACATTGCCAATGTATTTGATCTTGCCATTTTGGATAAGTTACCTAGACGATCATCTACGACTATATTAGCTAAGGATGTTGATAAAGGTACTGAATTATGCCTCAAGTACGGTGAGACTTTAGAACGTAATCGTATCTGTTTCGAAGGCAGTCTATAAACAATACTACTCCATAGCATACCATATAGGTATGCTATGGAGGGTATCATTTGATATGTACTGTTTTTTAATTAAGCGAGGTACGCTGTAGATCCAGATATACGTAATGATATATCTTCTATTCTACCGATGTCACTAAAGTCAGATCCATTATTAGTATAGTGATAAGCTAGTTGGGTGAATATAGCTTCAGTGTAACTGATAGATCCTCCTGTTCCACTATCACCATTGACGACTTCATCATTACCAGTATATATACCGATTTCACTGATCTTAGCTTTTAGTAGATTACCGTTATGGAGTACATTGATAGCTTCAACTACTTCTGCACCTGTGATATTAAGATTAGCTAATATATGTACTCCGATAGATGTAGTAGCATCGACTACACCTTCAGCTGATGTGATTGTAGGTACTGGATTTAAGTTATCTGGATCTAATACTTGTAACTCAGTCTCATCACCAGTGGTTAAGTTCGTTTCTACTATTTTTATTCGATTACCTAAGATAGTCAATTTCTTAAGATAATAGCACCAGTAGAATTCACCATTCACTTCTTGTAGTACTCTAATTCTATACTGAGATTGTTCAACTGGTGTAAGATCTTCACTAGCTGGGACTACTCTAAATGGGAGAGGTTCATATAGATCCATGTTGTATGATGAGGGTCTATATGGTGCTGATAGGTTCTGATCATTTAGGTTCTTGAATCCATTGATACCTATACCAAAATATGATATCGTTGGTAGATTAGCTGGTGTAGTATTAGCTTCAATGTTACGCTTAAAATTGATTGTAGTGTTTAATGGATATAATGGATCTACAGCAGATACACCTTGTAATTCATTGACACTACATAGTAATGTCTTAGTCAACTGATATGGTAATACCGACATGGTTTAGTTCCTTTTGTATAGAGTTTAATGATGCTATTGATAAGCTTGATGGAATATCTAGTGGAGTTATATCGATAATGCAACCTGAACTCCTTCACTAGTTATACTGATCCCCCTAGTCTGATAAAATACATGGATGTCAAGATTTGTAACGCTATGTACTTGTAGTGTACTTGTAGCATATATTGATTCTGGTGTAAGATCAGATCCTACATGGATTTCTGAAGACATCCGACTATGAGTATCTATAGTGACTTCATCTGATCCACATATGAGTCCATATATGCTCATATGAGTTTTACGATCATACATGGAGGCTGTGATCTTAGGTAATTTATAGACATCTAATCTATGTACCACTGGCGTTAAGAATGTGACATTATAACTAACCATCTGTGTGAATAGTTCTACTAACTTACTGACTAGTACGTCTCTAATGTTCTGATCTTCATTGAATGAATTAAAACCACTAGTCAATGGAACTATCTCAGTGAAGATATTAGCCATGAACATTAGTATAGATTCATCATCTGATAGCTCATCTATGATAGATGCAGTCATCGGATATGTGTTGAATAATTCATCATATGTAGCATGTGGATTATCTATGACTAATACATTAGTTTCTGGGATGATAGTGCGGATTATATCATACTTCATAAGAGCTGATATTGTATCATATTCAGTTTCATATGCGGTAGATAATTTATGCATACTATCGAATTGAGAACTCAATATCTCTGACATATCTATGACATTAGTGATAGGTTCAGTTACATAATTGATATCATCGAGTACATGTGATAAGTCTACGTAGTTTGATATAGTGTAAGCGTTCTCGTTAAAATATACACTAGTCGGTAATGTAGGTTCATGATCATATGTGATAGCTACACTCGTGGTATATCTATTAAACGTATTCACTGGAGTCTCGCCAGACCTTACATAGGTGAGGTAGTAGAATAGATTAAGTGCATCTACTACTGATAATGATTCAGTGGTGAGATCCGATACTGAACTCTTTATGATTACACTATAATTGACTCTATCTACGGAAACAAGATATACTATTGTATCTAAGATGAACCTATATAAGAGCATCGCTTTATTCATAGATTGCATCTGGATCAGTTCTATAAATTTAGTTGCTAACATATTAGATGGTGACTTCTTAAATCTAGTCAATATATTATCCAGGTATACTGGATCATTATTCATATCTAGATTAGAACCATGAATTTCTGATAATAATGTACCGAAAGAATCATATGTATTATAATCGATATCATCGCCATATTTAGATAAGACCTCTGGTACCTTGTCATATGTATCTGCTCTATCTTCAGTATGTGCTAATATGACCTTATCTGTCAGTGAGTATCTGATAGGCTTTAAGAATATGTCACCTAAGATATCTAATATGAAGTCTTTACCTACATTGTGCTTCAGGTAGTCTATGTTCTTATATAGGAATAGTTCCTGTTTCCTTGAGAAGTATCCTTTATAGCTACCAAATCCAGCAGATGTGAGATACTCCCATATATGAAATGGATGCACATTGTCAGTCTTTACATCTAGTATGCGTTTAGTTAATAATACTATTGGTAAGAGATACCATAATGTTGCCCAGTAAGCTATTGGATATAGATCTTCATATTCGAATACGTTGATATACCATCTATACTCGAATGCTTCTAAGAAGTTCTCTAAGAAGATGATAGTATCAGTCATATCTGTCCCACTACTATCATCGTACATAGTAGATGTACGTAGGAGTGATAGATTCTTAGCAGTTATAGCTGATGGTATATCTGTTACTGGATCAAATATACGCTTAATGAGGAACTGATCATTAGGGTATTTACTCATCAATGTATTCATGTTGACAGTTGATGAGATATAGAACCTTAACATGTTAGTATTAGTAACTACGTTTTTAGTTAGTAATATATCACTATTATCATTTGGAGAGTAAGCATATATGGGTTCAGTAGCTAATGTACTATCTCCTGATAGTATCCTGTAGTAAGGATGTGTGATAGGGTCATTGTCAATATACCCTGGGAGATCTATGTATCTCAGATCATCGTTCACCAAGGTAACAAAGTAATCATACTTGATAACTAAAGTATCTAAGAAATCGATTACTTCTTGAATGTATATTCTAAGATCTTGGAGCATGATTCTGATTACCTCCATAAGTGTTGATATTAATAATTCACTCAAGCTATCATATAGTTATTTATACTACAATTTCTACTACATGAAGTAGTATGTCAAATTACATAAGGGAACATTATGAATAAGTACGTATCTAAATTATTTAACGCTCTCAATATATCTACTGACACTCCTACTGCACCATCTGGTGTCACGTCTTATAAGTCACTTAATAATGATGAATTGGTATCATTTATCCAAGGTATCTATGTGCCAGAGAAGGTTGCTACTAGATCATATGAAGATATGTCTAATATGCTAGAACCTGTAAGTAAACTCTTATCAGATCAGAAAGTAGATAATGCTAAGTTATTAGCGATAGCTCCAGAGATTGAACAGGCTGCCAGTATATTGATCCCTAGTATACTATCTCCTAATGATTTTAATAAGAATCGTATCACACTAGTCATAGAGGAATCATTAGAATCTAATGTCACTGTAACTCAGATTACTAAGCATCTTACAGACCATTTCTCTGAGAAACTAGAACTCACTACTAGATTATCTGAATGGTTAAATGATGCTATCTTCAATATAGGATCTAAAGTCATACTAACATTACCTACTAATGTAGTCAATGGTATTTCTGATATTGCTAGTGTAGAAGATATCAGTGACTACTTAGGATCAACTGAAGAACTCAAATCTACTAATGACACTATCAAAGATATCAGACAAGATGATACATTCTTTGATAACATCTGTAGTATTGAGGGTATATCTGAAGTACTCAAACCAATGTATAAAGGTACTAGTCAACATACTCAATTAAATGTAGTACGTAAGAGTATCACATCTGGGGTAGATAAACTAGTATCTTTATTCGATGATACTGATCTACTTAGCTTCACTGATAATCCAATGAGCATTATTCAATCTGATGTAGATGTATCTGTAGCACTTGAATCGCTATCATCAGAATTAGATGCTAAATTTAATAATAAACCAGCTAAGCCTGATAAGAAAGAGATAGAGTATAAGCAATTATCATATATCGATCTAGGTGATATCTTGATAGATGAGAATCCAGGATACCCATCTATCATAGAGTTACCTAGTGAATCAGTTATCCCTATCATCGTAGATGGTGCTCCTAGTAATCATATTGGATACTTTGTATTACTCAATAGTAATGGTATTCCTATATCTACTAATGTAGATGACACAGATGCATTAGATACTACTGGGAGTGGATCTACTAGAGTGAATACGATGTACCAATCTGTATATGGTACTTCTTATAGTAGTGTACAGAAACGTGTAGGTAATAAAGTAAAGTCTGATATACTCAATACTGTATATAACTCGTACTTAGATAAGATCATAGATAATAAATTAAAAGGTCTCGGACTAGCTAACTTCGAAGTAGAGTTATCTAATGATATTGGTAGAGTCATGTTCTCTAGACTACTAAGGAAAACAAAGACTAAGATACTCTTCATACCTAAACATCTCATTACATATATAGCATATGATTATAATAGTAATGGTACAGGACGTAGTAAGATAGATCAGATCAAGTTTCCATTATCACTGAAGATGACACTGATAATTACTAGACTCATCAGTCTCATAGAATCATCTATCAATTATAGGAAGATCAATATCGAACTCAATGATGATGTCGGTAACCCTATAGAGGTAATGAGGACTATTAAGAAAGAGATACTTAAGAATAAATCATATGGGATAAGTTATGATCCATCTACTATAGTGAAGAGTAGTATCGATAAGCAGTACACGATAGTACCTACTAATATCCCTGGAGTAACTAACTTTAGTATAGAGGATGAAGATAATAGTGTAAGTTACCCTACACCTGATGATAGTCTCATAGAAGAGATAACTAATATGTATACATTAGGATTAGGTGTTCCACCATCAGCTATGAATAGGTTGAAAGAGGATGAGTACTCTAGATCAGTAGCATCTAATAACATCTTCTTCTCTAATAAACTTAGGATGTATCAGAAGCCTACTATAGAGTTTGTAACTAAACTCATGTCTACATATATACATTACAGTGATAAGTTACAAGATGATATCAGAGATATATTAAAGAACAGTACTGAATCTGATGATAAAATGAAAGCATTAGATGATAGAATGAGTGATGTGATAGATAGGTTGAAATTCACATTACCTTCTCCTAATATTGCACAGGATAAGTCACTATTTGAAGAGTTAGAAGAATTTATCAACATGATAGATACTGTACTAGATAAGATCTATTCAGATGATCTCACTAGTGATAGAGATCTACAGGATACTATCAAATCATTTAGAGCATTTGTTAGACGTGAGCTTATTAATAATCATCTAAAGACTGATAGCATGTTTGGTAGTATCGACTTTGGTGATATCAATAATCCAGATATCGCTGGTATCGTTAAGAACAATATGCTATTTGCTAATATGGATAAAGCTACTAAAGATCTAAAGGAGAAACTTAGTGGTGGTGGTGATAGTGGTGGTGGTAGTGATTGGTAATATTGATTAAAAATGAGTTACTGTATATCCCTACGTGAAGGTCATATTTAGCTATATTTGGATTCACTACGTACGGTTCTATAGTAGCTGAAAACGTAGTATTATCAAACTGACATAAAATACCTCCATAGCATACCTCATAAGTATGCTATGGAGGATATGGTGTATATGTATTCTTACTTATGGAGTTGGTATAAATGTATCCATTATTTCCTGTATCTCTTTATGAGTACCGTGATCAAGTGCTCCTTCTTCGATACTCTCAGCGATGGGTACAGTCATATCGTGATTAGCTCTATGTAACTGGAGCACATTAGCTATAGCTTTACCAGCTGCATATGTATTCTTATCATGACTAACTATACCATTAAAATCAACACTACGTTCAGGTACATCGATAGAACCGATTTCACGCTTGATTCCTAATGTACCTGTAGTCTTAGGCCACATGGTAGTTACAAATATAGAATCAATTATGTTCTCAGGGAGCATCGTATTATCAAACTGAATAAATAGTACATCCATGCAGAAGAATGAATATACAAATGGGTCCATATCTTCACTTGGACTCATAGATGCTAATTTACTAAAGTGACTATCAGGATGATTGATAAGTGACATCCATGTTTTAAAGAAGTTCCATACGAGATTACCCTGGATCTCTGGGAATGTCATGTTAGGTGAGATAGCTGTTCGTTTATTCTTAGTAGGTACCTTTACTTCTTGTCCATCAGCTAATGTATATCCAGCTCCTTCTTCCAGTTCATAACCGAAATCGATTCCTGTAATAGTTTTAGCATGTCGCTCAACTAATGCTTTAAGGATACCAGGCATCTTAGGTATCTTTTTAAACATAGTGGGAATATGAGTGATTACTGGAATAGCTGGAGGGAATACTAATGGAGTTGAAGCATCGATCGCTGGCAAATGAGCACTGACACCTAATTGACCACCAATTTCGATGTTATTGAGGGTACCGTTGCCAGATGCTGTTATATGCTCAACATTATTTAATAATGCATCTTGTAGAACTGTCATGATATTATCCTTTTCGTATTATGATTGATAGTTAAGCTACTTCTCGTCTAACAGGAATGATTACATTCCATACACGATTAGGTACAGTTCCGTATACGGCAATTTCTACTGTAAGCGCATATCCAAGTTCTTTATCCAGATCAGTCTGATATGGGTTGACTTCAGCTCGTAAGAAATTACCAAACTTAGCATAGATATCTTTAGATACAGAATCACGAATATCACCGATCAATTGATTGATAGGATCATCTACTCCTGCAAATTTAGCCCATTGAAAATGTACTAGATGTTTCAAATATACGAGCATATCTGTAAAGATATCATCAGAGAGTAAACTAGTCTGATGTGGGTATACGGAAATGACATCAGCATAATGTACAGAAGTCATGTCGTAATACTGCATGTAGTTAAGGGCACTATCCCATGATAGTTGTTTAAAGTCAGGCTGTACTGGGAACCAGTTGATATCTTTGATTACAGTTACTGCTGATTTAGGTAATCCTTTAGGTTTACCTTTCATGTAGATCGAACCTTGCCACAGACCTTTCTTCATCATACAATCAATTAATGCTGGTACTAATGTGTTATACGGTGAAGTCTCATTGAGTCTACCGCACTGTTGGAAAATAGTAGCACGACAAGCTTGAGTACCATATATAAATGATTCTGGGTGAAGTAATGCACGGGATCTGAGATAGCTTCCCATAGAGTTATCTTCTGATTTATTATTAGGTGAATCATATACAGACTGTGTTGATAACATGATTTTGACATCATCACGGATAGCTAAGAAATCTATCATAGATTCTTTAGTAGCTGCCTCATAACCTGAATCATACAGATGTGTAATGGGATATCTCATCTGGTCCATAATGTCAGGGAAGACATTACCAAGTAACCATTCACGAGTCAATGATTCTAATGTAGCATCAGTAGTATCTCCATCATCACCACCTTCTAAGAACTGGATCACATTACTATCAAGGAGTACTGAACCAGTACTGATAGTATCCACTGCGATATGATCATAGTGTTGAGATGTAAGAGTCTTACCAGTGATGACATTGACCATCCACTCTGAAGTGAGTTCAGGGTATTCGGTAGTATCTTCAAGACTGAGAGCTAGTTCAGAGATCGTTTGAATATTAGCAGGATATGAAACTACATTCCATGGTAGAGCACCATCATTCCAATCATTATCTACTACTTCGTCAAGAAAGAATCGTCTCATAGTAGAAGTATCAGTAGTATCTTCTTTGAAGGTAAATTCTGAGCTCACATCAAGATATTTATTACGTACAGCCTGTGGAGTATCAATTCCCCATGGAGTATCTACACCAGCGATACTATAAATGAGAGCATCCATATCAGCAGCTGTACCTGCATCAGAAGATGCATCCCAACTGAGTTTAAATCCTGTACCATTACCATAACTACCAGGTGATGAAGTAGGAAATACTATTACTGGATATGTAGTTACTGAAAGTGCACTACCGCCGTGTGGATCAGGGATTGTACTAGTAACTTGTACGATATTAGCTGGATCTTCGTTTGTAGCTAATTCACGAGTTGTCCATTTGATTACTGTACCAGGCTCTATGATTGGATCACTACTACCATCGAGTAATGGTACAAAGTCACCATTGACATCTGTTACACGAAAACCATCTACATCTTTCTCATACTGGATGAGTCCTTGTTCATGGATACTGCATTCGAGTACTGAAGATGCTGATGTAGCAGTTCCATCTGCAAGTCGTACTACGAAAGCTTTATTATACTGAAGGTTCTTCTCAAGAAAGAGAGTAGGATGTTTATAGAATTTACTGAACATGTCAAAGGTACCTTTACCATAGACATCTACTAATTCATCATAACTACCATACTGAGGTATACCAGGAATACCCTTTTCACACATAGTAAAAAAGATAGGTCGATGTAGAGCTAGTTGTTCAACGATCAGCGGAAATCGCATTGATTCGTCTTTTACATTAATGTCATAATGTGGAAATGAATAGAATTTAGACATGGGACACTCCAATTAAAAAGTTATTATTATTAGATATCAACATCGAGCTTATATGCTTAAAATTAGTCTCTAAGATTTTATCAGACTTCAGTAGATATGTTAAAATCTAACTACTATACATGGTCAACTCAGCTATACTTACAGTTTTAATTCATGGTTATTATACATACTAGATCATGTAGTACAACAAGTATTACTCGATGTACATTGCGATAATATGAGAATCTCTATTATAGATGATCTTACATATTATCAAATACGGTTGAAATATCGTAATCAAACTTATCAGGTGTATAAATGAAAATTAGTATAGATCAGACAACCTTGGGTAGAAATAGTAACATATCAAATTATGCTAAAAATGCTAGTAAGTTTCTAATAGATCATGTGGACGATATAGTATTACCTAAAGAGGTGGAATATAAGTTACTCAATACTCAGGACACTATCGTTAAAACTATCATAGGTGAGTTATATCATCAAGCTGTAGCAGAAGATAAATTATCTGATATATTCACTCTATTAGATTTGAATAGTATATCAAAGATACCATCATGGTTTCTCATATCATGGTTAGATATAGACGTATTAGCATTACAGACTACTGATAAAAATAGTTACTCAGTGATATCGAGTATGACTAACTACAGAGATAAGATATTAGTAGATATCACTCCATACATTAATAGGAAGACTGGTAAGATAAAAGACCTCACTGGCTTCCAAGTAAGGATAATTAGGAACTTACTTACTAGGTCATATTATCAATTTGATAATCAGTGGTTAAGTACTAACCTGATATACTTGATTACTAAATTTTATAGTCTCGCTATAGGGGGTAAGATTAGTTCAGTATATAATCTTACTGTACCTGAGCAGAGTATTATAGCTACTATATTAGCAGTACATTTTACTAACAGATGTACTACTAGTAAGGATATCATAAATCCTATCATGTATAAGATGGACTTCCTAACGAGGAATGTAGATATCAAGACTATACTAAATCACATAGATAGTAAATATAAAGGAGATACATTCTCACTGAGTGATGTAGTGGAAGTCATGATAGAGTTAGGACCATCTAGAATGGATGGATTTACTTTGTCTACTTTCTTTTCAATGAATGCTAACTTACTGTCTAACAACTTGATGAGCTTACTGAGTTTAGAATATCCTCCTTATTTTGTCATAGGGTTATTGGAAGCTATTAGTGGATCTAAATCTAGCTTATTATACTTACTTAAGAACATGCAGTTGAATAAAGATATCCAGACATTTACTGCTGAGATATTACGGACTAAATCATTCATACACGCTTTAGTGTAAATTATAGAGGTACAGTTCATATGGATAAGAAAGCGATCATCTTCAAATATACTGGTCAGTCAATATTTCATACGATATTCAATGAATCGAGTATCGTATTAAAGAATAATATAAAATTAGTACCTCTCAACTTCGGTAATCGTGTCATAAGTCATTTACTTAATAATGTCATCCAGACAGATATGCCTGAACCGTCGGTACCTTATTATGTATATATTTGTAGTAAGTTACATATCAGTAATCTAGTAGAGTTTGCTGATGAGTGGATGGATTTAGCTACTGTTCTGAATGATTACAATGTGAACTTTGATCTTATCACTAATGATAATGTCATGATACCTAAGAAATTAGTGATGTGTAAGCAGATAGGTGATAAGACTATCATAGTTATACGTACTAATGTATTTAGTAAACTAGCTTGTACTAATATATCTCCTTATCTGATAGTCAATACTGATACTGATACTGTAGATGATAAGTCTGTAAGTTACCATATACCTGGGGTAGTAGATAACTTTAGTGCTGTATATAATAAGATAATATCATCTGATGAGAATGCTATGTCGATATATATCGATGGGTATAATTATACTAAAGGAGCTATCAACGGTATACCTAATCTAGATACTAAGATGATAGAAGTATACATAGATGAGCATATCGTATTTACATATACTAAGGATCTGAATGATAGAGATACTTATCTAAGTACTGCTGAGAACTTATATAAAGACCTGATACTGATACCGAGTGATCTATCATTAGGTCGAGTATATTCATATGATACTATCAGTGTAGTAGTGAGAGGATATGATGGGAGAGGTGTGATAGTACCATTTGTAGCTGAACATAGCGTATCACAGTTGACTCATAATAGCTTTAGTGTTAGTTCATATTTGATAGATGCTGCATATGATCTACTAGGTATCACGCAAGGTGAATTATTAATCCAAGTATGTGATTATAGTAAGTTGAATCCAGTAATAGATAATGGTATATTTGAGAAGAAGTTATACATGAATGATGATGATTTTATCTTAGATGCTTTAACTGATGAGCTAGTTCCAGATGTACCTAAATGGACAGCTAATGAAATAGAGCAAAGTGCATATAGTAAATATCTGGTAGATTCATTACCTATCGAATATAATGAAGTGAATATGACTAAGTACATTGAGATATTAGGGTATCATAATTTCATAGATCTAGTATGTAGTCATAATGGTAGTATCGATATAGTCCCTATGAGTAATATAACTAATATATCTGTGAATGTACCTGTATATTGGGAAGATACTGAACTAGATATCCAACTATATCTGGGTGGGAAAAAGATATTGCGTAGCACATACACATTGGAACGTAGTGGTTCTACTATAAATGTACTATTTGATAACTTACTACATGCAGGTATACATTCTGAGTTACATTATACATTACTACTGGCAGAGGTATTATGTTCTGATATATTTATACCTGAAGCTGATGATAGATTATGGGTGATACCTAAAGGTGTTAGTTTATATATGGTAGATGATTCAGTAGTATATCCAGGAGCATCTGGTGATATCGGTCCAGGTTATGATATATTAGATATTGTTAATGGTATCTTCTTTTCAGTGACTGAGGATGATGATACTTATTCATTATTATTCACATCTGGTGCATATGGTAGACATTTTATTACTAGTTGTACTGGTACTACAGGAACGACTGAGTATCTAGATATAGATATCAGTACTGGTACTACTATAAGTATCATCCTTACTACCATGGCTATCAGTGATAATAATGTGCTTATACCCATATTAAGTGATAGTACTTATGAAGTATATCTTAATGGTAAGTATCTAGTAGAGGGTATAGATTATAACAAGCAGATACTTAATTCAAATGGTACCTTATTTGGATACCAGATAGTGATACAGAACTTAAAATATTTAGATGATACTAATGGTAATAATGTTGAGATAGTGAGGACGAATAAGTATATGGATCAAGTATCTATAGGTTATGTGGTAGATGAGACTATACCTATCAGTATTGGTAATGATATCTGGAAACCAGGTATCAGTAGCTGCTATATCAATGGTAATCGTATATCACCTAGTGCTATAGTAGAACTCACTGATCGTTATGAAATAGCTAGTAGTGCTTGTAATAATGGTGATATATTCTGTATGAATGTATCAATATCTAACGATATCAAAAATGATTACACATTCAATGAATTACCTACATATACTGAACATAAGGATAGTATCACAGAGCATTTCTCATATGTACCAGATGTACCAGATATATTAGTGATCCCTTATGTGAATAAGATCTACAGTACTTACTTAAATAAGATCATACTAGATATCCTAGATGATACATTAGTAGTAGCTTATGTTAATAATGACGATGCTATCATGAGTCAAGTAGATAGCTATGAGTATCTTAAAGTATATGATACCATATTCACTGATAGTAGGATAGATCTAAGATATGTAGATCTATATCCAACATATCTAGCTAACCTTACTACTGATGATCATAACAAGCATCTATTCATTAATAGATTGATACATATCGTACTAGGTAATGATGTAGTCAATGACGGTATGATCGTCTATACACAATTTTAGAGACATGGTGAATATATGCTATCCTTTATAAATCTCACAATATTTACTGGTAATGAATACATTACTACGACAGATGATACATTAGTATTAGCTGATGAGTTACTTAAATATAACACTAGTATCAATACTGTATTTATTATGAGAGTTACTATTATAGGTGATAATGAATATTCAGTTGATATAGGTAAGTTGAGTACTGATTATAATATCCCTATAGATACTACAATTAAGACTCTACTCAGTGGGTTTATCACTCCTGAGATGATATTTACATATCATGATCCAGTATATGGTTTTAATAGGTATCTGAGAACTCTTAATTTCTCAGATGTCCCAGGGACTCTCACTATCGATGTGTTTAATATACTCACTGATGAAGTCTCTCCTTACTTTGATCATCCTAGTTACATGGATTTGAGAATAGCAAGTGATGGGTATAATTTAGATAAGATGATACCCATATTAGATAATAAGTTAAGGTTCTGCCTATGGACAGATGAGGCTATATATTTACCAGATAGTGGTTACCTTAGTAGATCAGAACATGTTGAGTTTCTACTATTCGGTGCAGTTGATAATGTGACACTGAGTAGATTATCTGATCTAGCTAGTTATACATTACCACTACATGCTACTATCATGCTTGTAGTGCAAGGTAAGTTATTTTATATGGATGATCGTGCATATACGTATGATAGGACATCTGGTCAATTAGTAATATCTGACAGTATAGTGAATATCCCTACATTCATTGGGTATACTAAAGATGAACTCATATCTGATCCAGATACATATGTGATCATATTAGATTGTAATAATATCTACTACTTGCAAGAAACCCTAGTAGAGATGATGAGTAATGTTTCAACATATATGAATGATGATGCTACGAAACATATCAATCATATATGCGTGGATCGTAGTACTAAAGAACTCATGTCACTGACTATAGTGGATAATAAACATAGAATGTCATCAGCAGTATCTGATGAGCATCATGCATATACTGATATATCTACTACTAACTTAGATGTATATCGGTACTTGGTGATATAACACATCAGATACTACTTGATGTACTATCTGATCTATAGATGAGTATAGTGATCAATATAACTAGTAAAGAGGTAACACATATGTCGTTAAAGAGATTGGATTCATTACTACAGTTCACGAAAGGTAGTACTACCATATGGGATATAGCTGACATTGTAGCTGAAGATGCCCTCATAATAGATACAGATAATAAGCTAATCAAAGTAGGTAATGGTAATGATACATTTGATACATTACCAGCATGGGTACGTTATGATCATAACACTACCATATGTGATCCATTAGTAGCCGCTAATGAGAATAAGATAGTAGTCAGTGCTAGTGATAGATATGTGGTGAGTAATGTCACTCTAGCTGATGTGCAAGCTGAATTCACTAATATAGGAGACATCAACAATATTAACCTAACTAGACATAATGCATTAGATGTACCCACTACAGACGTATCTAGTGTACCTGATAATACTGTAGTAACATTTAGTAATGGTGAGTATATACCTGGTAATCACACACTCGATGACTTGGTAGCGTATATATTGGGTAATGCTACTATCGTACCTAAAACACGTATATATGATCTAGTATGGTATACTGATAGTACATTGACTACAACAGTAGCTGATGATATGTTA
Source organism: Desulfobacteraceae bacterium (assembly GCA_022712835.1). The sequence goes on along the minus strand of JAFLJU010000389.1, from coordinate 15,491 downwards.
CTGCATGATACTCGTTATTATTGTAAGGTGTTTGGATTTCATGATAGTCTGATGCTAAGTGAGTTGACATTTACGTTAGTATCTGATCATGTGGATGTATCTATCGTGAGAGAAATATATTCACCTGATGATATACCTAATATATTTAGAGTAGATATGGGATTTGATACTAATGATTCATCGATCATATTTACTACAGATGTAAATGATGGTACCGATATCGTATCTAAGGATATCACTGTATCAATTCCGATCATAGCACCTACTGATATATTGATCAGTGTATATGGTGGAACTGTCATTGATATGTTCCGTGGAGTAACTACTGATACTAATGGTAATATTATCTGTACTGGATATACTCGTAGTGAAGGTAGTGGTTATGATGATACATTAGTAGTTAAGTATGATAGTAATCTTAATGTACTAGCTAGGAAATCATACGGTGGTTATGTTTTTGACTACTTCTATGGAGTAGCTACCGATACTAATGATGATATTATCTGTGTAGGGTATACTAATAGTGAAGGTAGTGGTGGTGATGACGCATTAGTAGTGAAGTTCGATACTAGCCTTAATATACTAGCTAAGAAAGTATATGGTGATACTGGTATTGATTGGTTCAATGAGGTAGCTACTGACTCTAATGGTAATATTATCTGTGCTGGACGTACTAATTCAGAAGGAGATGGTAGTGAGGTCGCACTAGTAGTGAAGCTTGATACTAACCTTAGTATACTAGCTAGGAAGGTATATGGTGGTAGTGGTATTGATATATTATATGGTGTAGCTATAGATACTAATGATGATATCATCTGCGTCGGGATTACTGCTTCAGAAGGAGCTGGTAATTATGATGCATTAGTAGTCAAGTTCCCATCTGAGATACCTACTGGTACATTTATAGGTACAGTACTCACTAATCTTACATTAACTGATAGTAATCTTACATTAGCTGATAGTAACTTAACCTTAGCTGATAGTAACTTAACCTTAGCTGATAGTAACTTAACCTTAGCTGATAGTAACTTAACCTTAGTTAATAGTAACCTGACTCAAGAGTTAGATAAAATAGAACTATAACACTATCGTACTGTAGACAACATATGCACATATATACTACAACATACCTACGATAGGTATGTTGTAGTGGTAGTGTAATTTGATACTTTCAACATGAGCAATAAGTATCTGCTCATCACTAGAGTTCATGTATGTATATTGGATCTCATCGATATACATACCTACTATAAATGATGTATATTTATATGCTAAGTTTACATAACATCTTATGAATCAGTTCATACCGTACATATGTCATACAGTACATATGTATCACTATATAAATCAGTTCGGAGGAACATATCAATGGCTACAACAAGAATAGATACACTACTACAATATACTGATAATTCCAATCTGACGTGGGATATGGATAATGAACCAGTAATATTAGGTGCATTAGTTATAGATGTAGTCAATAAGATCATCAAGAAAGGTGATGGAGTTGGTACATTCAGTTCACTACCAGTATGGTTAGATTATGATTTCATTAGCACACCTAGTATCACTCAGTTAGCAAGTGGTGATCTCGATGATATTGTCATAAGTACATCAGATACGTATACACCTAGTGGAGTTACATTATCTAGTATACTAGATCAACTGGATGCTATAGGTGCTACTCATGTCAATAATAGTAATAGATATATCATCGTCAGTAATGCAGATCAAGCTATCATAGATGTCTCAGGTGCTACAGATAATACCATGGTAGAAGGTATCAATGGTGACTATACACCTGGTAGTATGACTATAGCTGATTTTATAGCTGCATTAGTTAGTAATTATCATACTGGTGCGATAAGTCATATATATGATCTAGTATGGTATACTGATAGTACATTGACTACATTAGTAGATGATCAAAATGATACAGGTATAGATGATCGGTTAGTCTATTACTGTAAGGTATTTGGATTTCATGATAGTAAAGAACTACATGAGTTGACATTTACATTAGCTACTACTAATAACAATATAACTATCATAAGAGAGGTATCTTCACCAGATAATATACCTAATGTATTTAGAGTAGAAGTCGGTGAAGTGGGAGATACTACTATCACATTTACAGCTAGTGTGAATGATGGTACTGCTATCGTATCTAAAGATATGACAGTAGTATTTCTTGAGCGATTTATTGGAGTAATGGTGAGTGTATATGGAGGGACTGGTATTGATTTATTCTTTGGAGTAGTAACTGACTCTAGTGGTAATATCATATGTGCTGGATTGACTGATTCAGAAGTAGCTGGTAATAATGATGCGCTAGTAGTCAAGTTCGATACTAATCTTAATATACTAGCTAGTAAAGTATATGGTGGTATTGGTAGTGATATATTTCATGAAGTAGCTACTGATGCTAATGATAATATCATATGCGTTGGGGTTACTAGTAGTGAAGGTAGTGGTATTGATGATACGTTAGTAGTGAAGTTTGATACTAACCTTGACATATTAACTAAGAAAATATATGGTGGTAGTGGCATTGATAGGTTCAGACGAGTAGCTACTGACTCTAATGATAATATCATATGTGTCGGATATACTACCTCAGAAGGATCTGGTGGTAATGATGCATTAGTAATCAAGTTTGATCCTAACCTTAATATACTAGCTAGGAAGATATATGGTGGGACTGGTACTGATGAGTTTCGTGGAGTAACTACGGATTCCAATAATAATATCACATGTGTTGGATGGACTAGTTCAGAAGGAGCTGATTCTGATGTTGCTCTAGTAGTCAAGTACGATCCTAACCTTGACATAATTGCTAAGAAAATATATGATGGTAGTGGTGCTGATTTATTCTTTGGAGTAGTAACTGACTCTAGTGGTAATATCATATGTGCTGGTCAGACTACCTCAGAAGGATCTGGTGATTGGGATACATTAGTAGTCAAGTTTGATCCTAACCTTAATATACTAGCTAAGAAGATATATGGTGGGACTGGTACTGATGAGTTTCGTGGAGTAACTACGGATTCCAATAATAATATCACATGTGTTGGATGGACTAGTTCAGAAGGAGCTGGTAATTATGATGCATTAGTAGTGAAGTTATCATCTGATATACCTACTGGTACATTTGTAGGTACAGTACTCACTAATCTTACATTAACTGATAGTAATCTTACCTTAGCTGATAGTAACTTAACATTAGCTGATAGTAATCTTACATTAGCCAATAGTAACCTAACATTAGCCAATAGTAACCTAACATTAGCTGATAGTAATCTTACTCAAGAATCTGATAATATCCTACTGTAAGATTACTACTCAAATACTAATCTAATATACATATATGATGAGAGTACTACTTTGAACCTAGTAGTATCACAATTATATCACATCAACTCCGTAGTATACCTAATGATATTAGGTATACTACGTGAAGTGTATTTATCATATGTCAGATCACATAAGATCTCAAGTATATATTACTATAGTAGAAGTACATCAGATACAACCAGATGTATCTCTACTGATCTTTGATTAGTAGATAGCACATCAGATACAACCAGATGTACCTCTACTGATCTAGTAGTATGTATAGATTGTAAATGCATCTTCATCATCCATATATCAACTACCGATATCTATTGGTAGTTGATTATTTAATCATTAACCATAGGAGCATGATATGAGTAACGCAGTTAAAGCACCAGATCTTTCTCTCATCAGTAAATCGAAGAGTCGCACTATCCAACCGAAGAGTCGCACTATCCCAGTCGACACAACAACTAAAATACAAGAGGCATCTATGTCAGATAAGAAAGATACTACCCCAATCCCATCATCTAACGCTAACGACATCGCTGATGATGGAGTACTCAAATGGACACTCACTGGTGCTGGTGGTGCTGGTAAGAAATCTATCATCAGATACGCTGAAGGTAATAAAGATACATCCACCCAGATGGTATCGATTGATACGTCAGGATCATCTTCGCTAGGTACTGATATTTCAAATATCGTAGAAATGATCCGTATCAAAGATCTCAATGGTTCAGGTAAACTCAGAGCTGAGAATCATAAAGTCCTCACTAACTTCATCAGCTCATATGTAAATGATCATCCATTTGAAGATGTCAATGTACTAGTGTATTCTTTCTCTGGTGGATCAGGTTCAGTCATTGGACCATTACTCACTAATGAGATATTACGTGCTGGTAAAGTAGCTATCGTACTCGGCATTATCGATACCGATAGTGAAGTAGATACTATCAATGCACTCAATACACTGAAGACATTACAGAATTATGTATCTAAGCACGATGCATATCTCCCTATCGTACTCTTTGATAATGATACTACTAGACTCAAAGTAGATAACACTATCGATAAGATACTGGATAATCTCACTAGGTTATTCGATATCCCATATGAAGGTCTCGATAGACAAGATCGTATCAAGTTCTTACAACCTAATCACTTCCAAGGTATATCTGGTGGTATCAAACTACTCAATATATCTAGTCAAGATAATGGTGACTGGGAAGACTCATCTATAGTTTCACCTGTAGATGAATATGATAAGATCGATGCTACCATGATCATCACTGACCCAGCTACATCTATCAAGTTATCAACTAAATGTAATATCACATATAGAGGGTTCCTGACTGATGGATCTAGTAAACCTCTCATAACTAGTATAGGATATGAGATACCTACATCACTCATAGAGAAATTGAATGCTATCATACATTCATTCAGATCTATGTCTGTTAAAGAGACTACTGTAATCGATTCTGAATATGTAATCGGTACTGATACTAATGGGTTAGTACTATAGGAGAATTATTATGAGATATAATAAATACATACTACTGATAGCATGTGTATATGTAATGACATTATTTGGATGCAGTACTAAAGTGATTGAGATTCCAGCACCACAGTTACATTTCCCCATCCCACCAGTACATACACTCAAAGCACTGCAAGATATGAATGATCCAGAGACTGATACTTGGATTTATGAATTGAGTCGTCTGAAGGAGATGATGCACCACTCTAAATAAATACACCCTATTCCACCATAGTGCTGACGTCAGCACTATGGTGGAATTATGAATACTTTAGGAGGTATTACTTTTTATTTGACAGGCTCATTATCGATTACAAGATCAGCACTACGTACATCAAATGCTTTACGAACCATCGTACACATTGGGAGTACGATTGCATCATCTATCTTATTAGGAGATAATTTGACCTGCTTTTCAACAAAGGTCACTACAGTATTAGCAAATTCCTTCAAGACATCTTGCGACATCATTCCTAGAAGTGTGCTAATCAACATATCCAATAACTTATTTTTCATTACCATTTCTCCTTACATATTAGTTATTCATAACTTAGCTAGATACATTTCTAGCTATTCATAACATAGATATTTAGTATATTAATATACTAAATACATTTACTATAACCACATGTTTTACATATATCACATCCGGATTCATGGATCAGTTCAGCTTGACAGTCTGGACAAATACTACGATAATGATTACCAGAATCACATAGGAATAACTTAAATAACTTACTCAACTGTGCTGGTAGATCAAACATATTACCACTAGATCGTTCTAGTTGCTTAATGATCTCATCTAAGACTACACCGTACCGTAGTAATAATGATACTAATCTACAAGTCATGACCCAGCTAGTAGCTTTATCACTAAGATCTACTCTATTATCAAATGGGAATTTAGCAAACACCTCAATTGGTAACTTACGTTCATCTAACCCTATGATGATGTAAATAGATGATCCATCTGTATCCTTTAATCTATATCGCTTAGCATCTAATACATCTGGTAATTCTCTCTTACTCAGTGCAGATACTTCAGTATCATTAGTAGTATTGAGTACCTGATGATCTCTAGATCCATCTCGATATACAGTAAGACCTTTACATGCTAGATCATACCCCATCATGTATATATCGTATACGTCAGTGATAGTAGCGTCGTTCTTTAGGTTGATAGTTTTAGATATCGCTGCATCTACTCCATTAGTTTGTAACGTAGCTTGCATCAATACATGATCTTCAGGCGATATCTCTTGTGCTCCTCTAAATATATTCTGAAAGTTCTCTGGTATCTCATCATGTCCTAGTACTGTACCAGTGCTAATCACTTTAGCCATGAGTTCATCACTAAAGAATCCTTCACGTTTAGCTACAGTTTCAAAATGCTTATTAACTAACATGAGATCAGTACCATCCATGACATGCTTACGTACTACTACTGAAAAGTATGGCTCACATCCAGATGCACAGTCTGCTATCATGGATACTGTACCAGTCGGCTGAATTGACGTAAGTGCTGCATTTCTAAGACTGATATCATCTCCACTATTAACATATGCTGAATATGATCCCAACTTACTAGCTAACTTCATAGATGTATCTGTAGCTATCTTTTTTATAAATCCCATTATATTAGCTGATACACTTCTACCTAATTTACTATTATACGCAATCCCTAATTGGATAAGGATATCATGTAATCCCATAATACCTAATCCTAACTTACGAGTACGTTTAGTAGCTATACCGATCTCTCTTATAGGAAACATATTCTTATCTACTACGTTATCTAGGAATGTGATACTACTAGCTACTACGTGTGATAACCTTTCATAATCTATAGCGTCATCTTTTATGAAATTACTTAAGTTGATAGAACCTAGATTACATGCTTCAAATGGAAGTAATGGTTGTTCCCCACATGGATTTGTAGCTTCGATATCACCGAGATGTGGCGTTGGATTATACTCATTGATTCTATCTATGAAAATGACTCCAGGTTCACCATTCTTCCATGCTAGATTGACTATCTGATTAAATACATCTTTAGCTGATATCGATTCAGTTACACTATTAGTACTAGGTTCGATGAGATCAAATGATGTATCATTCTTAACGCATTCCATGAACTCATCAGTGATAGCTATACTGAAGTTAAAGTTATTGTACTTAGTTTGATCTTCTTTAGCATGTATGAATTCTACAATATCTGGGTGATCTATACGTAATACTGCCATATTAGCACCACGACGTTTACCACCTTGTTTGATTACATCAGTAGCTGAATCGAATACTGATATGAATGAGAGAGGACCAGATGCTACACCTTTAGTTGAGTTTACTAAAGAGCTTTTACTACGTAATTTGCTAAAGTTATATCCAGTACCACCACCTGATTTATGAATGAGTGCTCCATGCTTGATAGATTCAAAGATAGATTCCATTGAGTCTTCTACTGGTAAGACGAAGCATGCTGATAGTTGACCTATATCAGTACCAGCATTCATTAGACATGGTGAATTAGGTAAGAAGTCTAGATCATATATGAGACTATAGAAATCACTACGTTCGGTATCATCATTACCTATGGCGTCAGATATACGATGACACATGGTATTCCAATCTTCTTTATCACCTTGGGTATTTGTTAAATAGTATCTAGCGTCCAGTACATATTCTGCTGTATCTGTCAATTGCGACATAGTTAGTATTCCTTATGATTATTAGTGAGTAGATCAGGTGCCATTATGACTAAAATATATCAGATCATAGTACTTATTTATTACTAAAATATCACATTTCCTACCCCTTATAAAATCATGAGTAGGAGATCCCCTATTTCTACCTGTATATCCCTACGTGACCCCCCATATTTGCTATATTTCGTGTTTGCTACGTGCAGTAATATAGGCGTTCAGAAATGGGTATTTCAGTAAGTATGAAACTTATCTGAAATTAGCAGTATTTGAGATATCTGATGACATATTAGGCATTATTTGATATGTCATCTAATCGCTAGATCTGATGACATATTAGGCATAATTTGATATGTCATCTAATTGAGCTAATGTACTACATTTGATACATGATTCTTACACACTCTGAGCATGAGCGAACATCTTTACCTACTATCAAGAGTGCTATCGGTAGCTTACTATTTCAGGAGGAGTGTGATCTTCCGACATCTCAGATATATATCATCATAGTAGAAGGTATCAGCTACTACTTGATACCTACCACTGATCTTCGATTAGTAGTAAGTACATCAGATACTATTTGATATGCTACCTGATCTAGTGAATATATAACGTATAGGATAATCTATACACATGCTAAAAGTCAGATATCTGACATGATACCTTAGGAGGGTATGAATATGAAAGTGAATACTGAAGTAATGAATATCGATGGTAACGATGGGTGCGATTTTGATAAAGCAGCTATAGACTCTAATGATAATGAGCATTTTGATAAAGTAGTTACTGACGCTAGTGGTAATACCATATGTGTTGGTACTGTCAGATCAGAAATGACCGATAGTCGTGTGGGTATATCATTAGTGAAGTTTGACACTAACCTTAATGTACTAGTTAGAAAGGTATATAATGGTAGTGGTGGTGATAGATTCAGACAAGTAATTACTGATTCCGATAATAATATCATCTGTGTTGGATGGAATCATTCCGAAGGAGCTAGTAATTGGGATGCACTAGTAGTAAAGTTTGACCCTAACCTTAACATATTAGCTAGGACAGTATATAGTGGGACTGATTTGAGTGAGTTCCGTGGAGTAACAATTGATGATAATGATAACATCATCTGTATTGGTCATATTGCTTCAGAAGGAGCTGGTGGTTGGGATGCGTTAGTGGTGAAGTTTAATAGTGATCTCAATGTGCTAGCTAATAAGATCTATAGTGAGACATATTGGGATGAGTTTTATGCAGTAGCTATTGACTCTAGTGGTAATGTCATCTGCACTGGTCAGACTCAATCAGGAAGAGCTGGTAGTTGGGATGCTCTAGTAGTCAAGTATGATAGTAATCTCAATGTATTAGCTAAGAAGATGTATGGTGGTATTAATTTGGATGAGTTCAGTGCAGTAGCTGCTGACTCTAATGGTAATGACATCTGCACTGGTCAGACTCAATCAGGAAGAGCTGGTAGTTGGGATGCTCTAGTAGTCAAGTATGATAGTAATCTTAGCATATTAGCTAAGAAGATATATGATGGGGCTGGTAGTGATATATTTCATGGGGTAGTTACAGACTCTAATGATAATATTATCTGTGTTGGACGTATCTCAGAAGGATCTGGTAATCGTATCGCACTGATAATGAAATTTGACACTAACCTCAATGTACTGACTAGGTATATCTATAATGATACTGATAGCGATTGGTTCTATGGAGTTACCACTGATGATGATGACAATATCATCAGTGTTGGATGGACAAATTCAGGTAGTACGTCAGGAGCTGGTAATTGGGATGTATTAGTGGACAAGTTTGATAATAACCTTAATATACTAGCTAGTAAAGTATATTGTGTGACTGATGATGATGATGACTTTCACACAGTAGCTACTGACTCTAGTGGTAATATCATAGGCGTTGGATGTACTATCTAAGATACCGGTACTGATACTCCACTAGTAGTGAAGTTATATGGTAGTAGTGATACATAATCTTAATAAACTCATAGCATACCTATTACGGTATGCTATGAGTTTATTATTTTTTATACACTCTCAACATGAGTAATCAGTATCTACTCATATCACATCGGTACACTCTGAGGAGTAGGTAAAGATATTTGCTACTGCTGAGAGTGCATACATGATTTCCTATCTAGTCCGTACTAATAGGTTTAGATAATTCAGAATACGCATTCAATATATCTATCACCTCAGTCGTAGATCGTCTAATACCCTTAGTATTGATAAAGTAGCTATAGCTATACTTATCTACAAAATGGAAATACACTAGCACCTTATTATGTAACTCATGAATTTCATCAGCAGTAAGTCCATTAGTATTAGCATAGATATCTGTAGTCTTCAGTAGATCTCCAATAAACTTCCTATTAGCATATAGGTAATCTTCAAAATCACCACCTATATAGAAAAGGTAATCATGTATATTACAACAACTAGTGATATTCACACCATCTACATCCTCAGGTATATATTGAGTAATAAATGATCCTTCAGCACCACAACCATTACAGCATTCATCTAATTCATCATCAGTCATATCAAGCATACCATCTGGTATATCTAACTGTGACTCTACTAACATATTTCGTATCATAGTACCACCCCAATTCTTTGGATCATTACCAGGTAATTTCATCTTGATTCGTTTTACCATACTCGATAACATACTCAATCCAGTCAGTATAGTAGGAGTTAAATTACTCATCATCGTCATCATCTCACCTTTTCATTTATTTATCAATCTTATTACGTCATCTACATCGGTAAACAAATATAATACTATAGTGGAGTATCAAGTATTATCCGATACTCCACTGATCTTCGATAATCTATCAGTCACCTATATTAAAATGGAGCCTACATATGAAAAACATCATCAACATCCTATTAAGAAAGTTATACAATCAGATACCTAATGAGCTACTAGAACTCACATTCAAACCTCATCAATCTAACCTATCACTAGATAGTATCATAAAAGAAGAAATCATCGTCAATATCGTATTAGTAGATTGTAATTTATATGCTGGTAGACCTACTAAAGTCACATTGACTAGAGAGATGCTAAAAGATATCAAATCACCTAAGACATCATCTATCATAGGTAATCAATCCATCTACTACATACCACCTGAATATCGTGAATTTAGAGATATCAGTGTCATACTAGATTTAGCATTCCCTACAGCGATAGGACTAGCCTCAGTATATCCTCAGCATCAACAATATGGTAGGACAGTACAAAATGCAGCAGATGATGCCCTCACTAGTTTCAATAGACAACCCTCATATCAGACACCTCATGCTATCCTCTTAGGTAATAATTCAATCAAACTATCACCTCCCATGATGCATACTGTAAATTGGATAGTAAGTTGCATGTTGTCATATGATGATGATTTCACTAACCTAGGTAATAATTGCATCAGACCCTTAGAGAAATGTGTACTACATGCTACTGAAGCATATATATATAATAAACTTAGAGTAGCTGTAAATCAAGGATACCTAGAGAGTGGATCACAGTTATCTAGTATATCGGATATCGTAGGTGACTATTCAGACGCTAATGAGAAATATGATGAAGCTGTATTACGATTCAGAGGCGCTTCTATATTTGACAAAGAGACTATGTTAGATTATCTATCACTGACTATCGGATCTTGACATATGTGATCTCACGCTATCTTAGGTATATATTAACATAGTAGTAAGCATATCAGATACTACTTGATACACTTACTGATCTAGCGATTAGTAAGCATATCAGATACTACTTGATATACTTACTGATCTAGCGATTAGTAAGCATATCAGATACTACTTGATATGCTACCTGATCTTAAAGTCAGATATATCTGACATGATACCTTAGGAGGGTAAGTTATGAAAGTAGATAAAGACAGCCTAGTATCGATAATACTATCGATACTAGTCTTGGGAGCATTGATGCTCCCAAGTGGGAACGTAATAGATGAATTTATGACACTAGCAGACATAGCTAATGTCATCTATAGATAGGATTCAAGGATCACATGAGGTAACTTATATATCTCATGTGATCCTAACTACTGTATTTATTTTTATCACATACACTATTCACACATAAAAGAGGAGCATGTATATAAAACCAAGAGGTAACTGTTCATGACTACTGATCATATAAATAACATGTTCTCAAACGAGGACATACTAATATTCGTAGGTAGTACCGATAATGAAAACACAGCAGTAGCACATATGATGAATATATCACCTCCATCTTATGTCAAAATCATGTATGATGGGATGATACATCTAGCTGAATCTCACGTCACTAGATCATTCAATGATGTATGTCTAATGTCTAATGGTAATATCGTATGTATAGGTGAATGTACTATAGATGGTGATACTACTTCTATGATAGTGATGTTTGATTCAGTAGGTTATACTGTACAAATAGGGTCACCTACTGATTATACATTACATAGTATTGAACGTCATAGTACTGACATGTTCATATGTGAAGCTAGTGATACATCTACATGTAGTAATGTCATCTTCAATAATACGTTAGATATAGAATATATTACCGATGTAGTAGATATAGTCATTGACGATGTACCGATTCCACAACATGATGATGATAGTAATGTAGTGATCAGATTTATCGTATGTACTTCATTGATAATATCTGCTGCGTTAGTATATTACATTAGTAGGTCAGTAACATAATAAAATCCTCATCCATAGCATACCTGTAATAGGTATGCTATGGATATCGTATCTTATACTACCTGATCAGATGACCTCACTCTCAGCAGTAGCAAACATCTTTCACTACTACTCCAAAGTGCATTTATGTAATGGATCTATACGATACTAAATCTATGTAGTTTTGCTACTCTAGATGCATCATATATGATAAGTGATAATGTGATATAAATCTACTCTAATTATACTTAGAATATATGCCTAATATGTTATCCGATCTAGCAAATATCTCAATTTTCAGATAAGTTTCATACTTACTCAAATACCCATTTCTGAACGCCTATAGAACCGTGTGTAGGAAACACGAAATATAGCAAATATGGGGGGTCACGTAGGGATATACAGGTAGAAATATGGGGTCTGTCACCCGTGGTTTTATAAGGGGTAGGAAATGTGCTATTTTAGCACTTTATTTTAGCTGATATATAGCTAATCTAATCAGATATCAGCTACATTTACCATCTGATTCCATACTAAAAATATATACACTCTGAAGAGTAGCAAAAGATATCTGCTCATCTAGATATTATCACCTATCTCATTCACTCGTCATACCTATTAGATCCATTATCGCCTCCAGCATGATTACATGTCATCTATATCATCTGCGATAGACTTGAACATATCTAACAGTTATCATTAGTATCCATATAGAAAACTACCAGTCACCTTACAGCTACTACTCATATACATTAGTTACCTACAGTAATTATATTCATTATCTATCACCTTACAGCTACTACTTATATATCTACATCTACCAGTTACCTATAGTAATTATACGTATATCTGTTATCACTCTTACTACAGTTACTACTCATATACTACATACAATTACATCTACCAGTTACCTACAGTAATTATATTCATATCTATTATCACTATTACTACCTATATATCTACATCTACCAGTCACCTATGGTAATTATGATTATATCTATCACCTTACAGCTACTACCTATATATCTACCAGTTACCTACAGTAATTATATCTATTTCTATCAGTCACTCTTACAACTACTACATAAATCTATGATCATCATACATTCACAACATGCTCATTTCTGAGCATGTTGTGATATATTCATATATGTATACCTAGTGAATGAATCGTATAATCATAACTGTATCCATATCACATGTACTCTGTGTAAATCGACTATATCAAACCTACTCATATAGTCATCCAAATCTGTCCTTCTAATTCTATTGCACACTACAGTATAGTACTACTAGTATCTTTTATATTACTCTACTCATATAATCATCCAAATCTGTCCTTCTAATTCTATTGCACACTACAGTATAGTACTACTAGTATCTTTTATATTGATCTATTCATACTTTACACTCTAATTCTAAAAATATAAGCTCTTATTCACCTAACTTTGCTAATTTTTTAATCTTTACCATAGCAACTGTCGTAATAGGCTCTCCGTCGTACCGTGTAGTTTGTACTGTATGAACGAGTTACAAATATTAGTTAGTGTGTATCTTAGAATTTCTAATTCTATTCTATTGGGAGAAGCGAACTTTGATTCGGAGAATTAAAGTCGCTTCGTAACTAATCTTTTATATATAGGCAGTATATGTAAGGTGCTTGTGTTTTTCCATTTTGTGAGATGAAAAATCAGATTGCTTCCAAAACAAATAACACGCATCGTAACTTATGTTTTTTTTATTCACACTTCTCCACTTAAAAAATATATAAAAAAAAAGGCGGTGGATATATAATAGGTAAGACACTAACACTGCTACCACCGCCACCTTGCGACTGGAGGCGAAGCCGCCAGGAGCTAGTGCATAAATGACCAGGTGCTATAATGATCGTCTAGTTATTATTTTATCAATCTCAACTCATGTGAAATTACCATTCTTCTAGAGAGTGGTTCTATCTATCATGGTGAGTGATCTATAATCAAAACTTGCAATTCCAAAAAGTGAATTTTTGAGTAAATTTATCAACTATTGATGAATTTTTCAATTTACAAAACTGCTCAGTCCCACGTTTACCGGACGTAAGCTTCACGCCCATGTAGCATGGACGTAGTACGAATAATTTCAGCTCACCCCTTGTTCTATCGGGGATGGTACCAAGCACGGTAATACCGAACGTAAGTCAATTGAACCCAATCTACGTGAAAGTAGATTGGGTTCAATCGTTATAATATCGGTGGTGAGTCATATTATTATCTCTCAATCACTATAGTATCGCTCGTAGTGATATGTCTAATTAGGTGATGAGTGATGAACATCTACATATATTGAGATCGCATATCTAATTTTAATATCAAATACCTACTCCGAAATTAGATATATTTAATAAATTTGATATAGATATTAGCTAAAAAGTACATATATCCGATGTATCCAATCTACTCTAAATAGACATATATTCAATCTACTCTAAAATTAGATATCAGGTAACGGATCAATTAGTATCTAATATATGCCACATGATCTAGTGATTAGTAGAAGGTATCGGATAATACTTGATACCTCCCACTGATCTAGTGATTAGTAGAGATACATCAGATACAGCCAGATGTACTTACTGATCTTCGATTTGATGAAATACATACTACGTTCGATGTAGTAGGTGATTAGCTGATTTTACACTCTTCCATTCCTCGGGGTATAAGTTTTGCTAAAAATGCTTACGAGCGGTCTCAGAAGCAAATCATACATTTAGTACAGATGTGATTTGTAGTCATAAATCACCAGTGCTTATATTACCGATACTAGTGATTTTATCGAACCACTTTCCTCAGGGAATATATCACTTATTTTACATATAAATCACCAGCACCTATAGTGTAATGATAATTGCAAATACTCTTCCAATCCTCGGGGTAGATACTTTTTTACTCATATCAGATGACCTCACTTTCAACATGAGTAGATATCTTTCGCTACTACTCAAAGTGCATATATTTTTAGCATAGAATCAGATGGTAAATGTAGCTGATATCTGATTAGATTAGCTAGATATCAGCTAAAATAAAGTGCTAAAAAAGAGGGTCTGTCACCCGTGGTTTTATAAGGGGTAGGAGAGGTGCTATTTCTACCTGTATATCCCTACGTGACCCCCCATATTTGCTATATTTCGTGTTTCCTACGTGCAGTAATATAGGC
>JAFLJU010000536.1 GCA_022712835.1 Desulfobacteraceae bacterium | reverse complement strand
TTTGTCAAATCTACTCATGGTTTTTTCCTTTAATCTGTTATGGGGATAACCGATTAAGTTAATACCATGGGTAGATCCTTCAGGCATAGCCTTCTGACGATGACCACGCCCACAGGACGTGGTTTTAAATTTTTAATAAACCAGTTAAGGTAGTTTTACAACTGGCATGGAAACATCAATTTCAGTTTTCCGGATACTATGCTGCTCTTGCCAAAGGTTATTATCGGGAAGCTGGCCTTGATGTGACTATAGTCGAAGGTGGGGATGGTCACTTTGCAAGGGAAGAACTCCTTAATAAACGAGCTCAATACGGAGTTGCAGGTGCAGAGCTTCTTCTTCATCGGTTAGACGGTGATCCCTTTGTTGTTCTGGCTTCGATTTTCCAGCATTCTCCATCGATCCTTTTAACCAAAGGTGACTCGGGTATTTCAAGCCTGCAAGACCTTATCGGAAAACGGGTAATGTTACTACCGGGTAAAAAAGATGCGGATATCCTGGCAGCTTTTTTAAACGAAGGAGTGTCGCTCAGATCAATCCAGCGTATTAATCAATCCTATAATTTAAACGATCTCATTGACGGCCATACTGATGCAGTTAGTGCGTATCTTACCAATGAACCATGGCATCTTGAGAAAAAGGGTATTGTCCCCAAAATCATTTCACCTCTAACCTATGGCGTTGATTTTTATAGCGATTGTCTTTTCACAACTGACCAGGAGATTCAAAATAACCCAGAACGTGTTGAAAAATTTATAGAAGCGTCTCTAAAGGGTTGGGAATATGCCATGTCCCATCCCGAAGAAATCATTGATCTTCTTTTGATCGATTATGGTTTGAGAAAAAAAAGGTCTCATCTTCAGTATGAAGCCGAGGCCATAAGAAAAATTATGCTCCCCAATTTAGTCCAAATTGGACATATGAATCCTGGCCGATGGCTCCATATTGCAAGAACGTATGTGAAATTGGAAATGATTAGTTCAGACTTTTCACTTGAAGGCTTTCTTTATGATCCTAACCCTAAATTGAATTATACACGGGTGAAGTGGATAGTAGGAATTACGTTTTTTATCAGTTTGCTGGTTAGCATTAGCACTATCATACTTTTGGTCTTTAACAGAAAACTTAAGGCTGAGGTGGAAGAGCGCAAACGGACTGAAAAGTCGTTAAAGGAAAGTGAAAAAAAATACAAACACCTTTTTAATAATGCCCCTGCAGGGATTTATGAGATCAATTTTATAAAAATTAAATTCATAAATGTCAATGAGGCAATGTGTACTTACTCTGGCTACTCAGAAGAAGAATTTCTTTCCATGAACCCATTGGACCTTTTAACTGAAGAAAGCAAGACCAGATTTTTATGTAGGCTTAAAAAAGTTTTTGATGGCGAAAAAACCTCAAACAGTGTTGAATTTAATATTCTTAAAAAGGACGGCCACGAATTATGTGTCATTCTAAACAATGATTTTATCTATGATAAAGGGAAATTGATTGGAGCCAGGGTTGTTGTACATGACATCACAGAACGAAAACTTGCAGAAGAAGAAAAAATTAAAGCTCAAAAAATTGCAGGTGAACAAAAAAAACTTGCTTTGGTTGGACAAATCGCAGGAAAGATGGCCCATGATTTTAATAACATCTTGGGCATTATTATGGGGAATGTTGAGTTATTGCTTATGAACAGTAATGACACGGCTGCAAAAAAGAAACTTGAATTAATATTTAAACAAACATTACGCGGAAAAAATTTAACAAAAAATTTAGTTATTTTTGCAAAAGATCAGGAACCAAAACAGGAGTTTTTTAGAATAACTGAAAAAATCGATCTTATTCTCAGTTTGCTGAAAAATGAGTTGGATAGTATTTCACTTTTAAAAGATGAAGGATCTAATATCCCTGATTTGTTTGCTGATCCTGGAATGGTCGAACATGCGATTGTAAATCTTATACAAAACGCAATTCATGCCATAAGTAAGGTTGAACATCCCAAAATTATTATTAGAACATACTGTCTTGATGATAATATCCGTTTTGAAATTGAAGATAATGGGTGTGGGATACCCGAAGAACATTTTAAAAATATTTATGAACCTTCTTTCACGTTAAAAGGTAGTAAGGATATTAATGGGGCATATAAAACTGATATAAAGGGTACTGGTTATGGGATGGCCAATGTAAAAAGATACATCGAGCAGCATAATGGTAAAATTAGAGTTGAGTCTGTTGTTAATTCAGGTACAAAATTTACTATAACCCTGCCTGTTATTAAAAGAGAGTTATCTAATGACGAAAAGGTGGAAATACAAAAAGAAACAATACATTTTGAAAAATATATCCTTCTTGTGGAAGATGAGCAGGAAATCGCTGATGTGCAGTACAGGAGATTGACTCAAGATCCGTGTAACCACAAAGTTGATATTGCAAACAATGGACAAGTTGCACTGGATTTGTTTGACAGGAATCAATATGATTTTGTCAGTCTGGATTATATTCTTCCGGGCGGCATTAATGGAATGGATATTTACAAACACATCAGAAAAGCAAATAAAACTGTACCGATAATTTTTATCTCAGGCAATATCGAGTTTTTAGAGTCCATTAAAGATTTGGTGACAAACGATCCATTTGTTGATCATTTGTCAAAGCCTTATGAGAATATCGATTATGTAAATAGCATAAACAGGCTGATGGGTAAGATTATAAATTGATTTTTTGAGTATTCTTCACAACGGACCCTGGCAAATCCCACATGAAGATCACCACAGGCCAGGTGTTTTTGTATATCACGGTCATGACATATGTCCGCCAGAATCCATACCGTGATGCATACATGTCATCCCAAGCCCTTTCCAACTGTTCAAAATGATTTTCGACACATTTGTAGTACGCACTTTAAAAAGCGCCCCGTATACAACCGTGCACCGTGAAGGCAGTTTCTGACTGCCGGGTGTCGAAAGATCCTCTAACATTTTGGCAAGATCATCTATTTACTCCTGGCCGATGATACTCGATAAAATTTTATGAATTTTGTTCGCCTGCATTTCTTCCATGAAAACATCCAATTTTTCGGAAGAAGAAATCAAAAGCGACCCTCGCCAAGGGCAAACTTAAAGAATCGCTTTTTTTTTTACAAACTATACTTTGGCAAGACTTACGGCACAGACCTTGAGTTCCGGTATTTTGGCAATGGGGTCATAGGCCGGGTTCGTCAGCTTGTTGACATTGGCTTCTTCAAAATGGAAGGGCATGAACACCACCCCTTTTTCAACCCGGTCGGTGATCATGATCCGGGTTTCAATCTCTCCCCTGCGGGAAGCTACTCGAATTTTTTGACCATCCAGGATATCAAGCACTGCCGCATCCCCGGGGTTTATTTCAAGAAATCCTTCGGGTGCTTCTCTGTCCAAGGCTGGAGAGTTGCGTGTCATGGTGCCGGTGTGGTAATGGGCATAGACTCGTCCCGTGGTCATCCAAAAGGGATAAGCCTCATCCACCACTTCGGCTGGCGGCTTGTATTCTACAGCATGGAACAGCCCCTTGCCCCGGGTGAATTTGCCGTCCTTGTGAAGATAGGGAGTACCGGGATGCTCGGGAGTAGGACAGGGCCACTGGATTCCGTCCCCTTCCAGGCGGTCATAGGAAATCCCGTTGTAAGAGGGCGTCAATTTGGCTAATTCATCAAAAATTGCCTTGGGACTTTCATAGTTCATGGGGAATCCAAACCGATTGGAAATTTCCTGGAGGATTTCCCAGTCGGGCTTTGAGTCACCCACAGGGTCGATGGCTTTTCTCACCCGGGTCACCCGCCGTTCCGTATTGACAAAAGTACCGTCTTTTTCCGCAAAGGAAGCTCCTGGCAGAACCACATCGGCAAGCCTGGCCGTGGGGGTCATGAAAATATCCTGGACCACAAGAAACTCTATTTTTTCCAATGCTTTTTTCACATGATCGGCATCGGGGTCAGACACCACCGGGTTTTCCCCCATGATCCAGAGCCCGTGAACCGTGTCATCATCAATACCCTTAAAAATTTCGGGTATGGTCAGGCCAATTTGTGTGGGCAGCTTGTCCACCCCCCAGGCCTCGGCAAATTTCTTGCTGGCAGCCCCGACAGTGACGGGCTGATACCCAGGGAACACGTTGGGCAGCCCCCCCATGTCACAGGCACCCTGGACGTTGTTCTGGCCCCGCAACGGATTAACACCGGTGCCTTCTCTTCCGATATTTCCAGTCACCATGGCAAGGTTGGCAAGGGATTTTACATTGTTCACCCCGTTGGTGTGCTGGGTAATGCCCATGCAGTAAACAATGGAACCGCGATCGGCCTTACCGTAAATTTGGGCCAGCTCTTCAATCTGGGAGACCGGAACCCCTGTAATGGCAGCACAGTCTGCAAGGTTGACTTGGTCGATCAGCGCCTTAAAATCATCAAACCCTTCGGTGTTGAGATCAATAAATACCTGATCACAAAGCCCCTGGTCCAGGATCACTTTCATCATCCCGTTCAGAAGCGCCACATCAGATCCTGGTTTGTGACGGACATAGAGATCGGCAAATTGGGCGATCTGGTTTTTTCTCGGATCTGCCACCACCACCTTTACCCCGTTTTCAATGGCACGAAATATCCGCGTAGCCACTAACGGATGGGAGGTGGCGGTATTGGAACCGATGATAAAAATGGTGTCTGAATTTTCAAGTTCAGCCACCCCGTTTGTCATGGCTCCACTTCCAAATGCTGCGGCAAGACCTGCCACGGTGGAAGCATGTCAGAGACGGGCGCAATGG
>JAFLJU010000416.1 GCA_022712835.1 Desulfobacteraceae bacterium | reverse complement strand
AAAGCAAAACCACCACGAACAAGAGACTCACGACGTCTCATCCATGCACCGGCTGCCGTGCCTGTACCACGATGCCCTTCATCTACCAGCACCAGATTGTTGCCCTCAAAGGCTTCTACTGCCACAGTCTTGTCGCCCATTTCATCACCAAGTGCAGTGACGGCAATGATCTCAATCGTGCCTTTAAAAAGATCATCGCCATTTTTGTTGAACAGACGGGATAAAAAAAACCTCGAAAGCTGCAACTCTGCTAAATGCTGACGAGACAGGCCTTCGTTTGGCGTGAGTAGAATAATATTGTCCGGATAGACGTTTTTATTTCCGTTTTGAAAGTAATGCAGATACTGGCGGATATTGACATGCAACAAAAGAGTCTTCCCACTACCAGTGGCGTTCCAGAAGGCCAATTTGTTGAGTTCATCCGCAGCAAAAGGCTGAAATCGATGTTCAGGTACCTGATTGGTGTTGTATGCCTGCATCTCCTCATTCAAACCATCCAGCAATTGCTGCCGATGATTAAAATACCAGTCCAGGTAAATCTCGGTGAACAGCAGCGACAGATACTGGAAGTACTTCATATTGAACACGATGCCTTCCACCTTATTGCGCCCCTCGGTGATAGCATTCCAATGCTGCACAATGTTCAGGTCGTACCGGCGAAAGTCATTCTCGCTGATTCGATTCACCTCAAATAGATTTTGGTACAGCGCATTAAAAAATCCGGTTTGACCGTCCTCGTCTATACCCTCATGCCGATCTTCACCCAAGCTGTCTTTCAGCGCATGCAAGGTGCCGCCTTTAAAAAATCCCATCATCCATTGGTTTAGCACTAGTTCCTGGTGAAAACTGCGTTTCTTCGATTGGATTCGACTCATAGTTTCCCCGTCAGTTGCGCTTCAATTTCAGCTACAGTGGGCAACTGTGCTTGTATATCCATCGGTATCTCTTTGGTAATAAACGAACTGACGCCTATCGGTTTATTGATATCGCGTAATGCATACTCCACATCCAGGTGCTTCTTATTTTTGCATAAAATCAAGCCAATGCTGGGTTGATCTCCCTCTGAACGTAACAGATCATCAACTGCCGACAAATAAAAATTTATTTTACCCACGTACTCCGGTTTGAATTCTCCGGTCTTCAGCTCGATGACCACATAGCATTTCAAGCGTGTGTGATAAAACAGAAGATCCAGAAAATAGCTTCGGTTATTAACTTCAAGCGAGTACTGACGTCCTAAAAAGGCAAAACCTTTGCCCAGTTCAAGTAAAAATCTGGTAATGTTGGCAACCAACTGATTTTCAACATCCCGCTCAACTGCTTGCTGGCTCAATGTCAGAAAATCGAATATATACGGGTCCTTCAGGGTTTGCTGAGCCAGTTCAGACTGTGGCGATGGCAGTACTGCTTTAAAATTGCTTGGCGCAAGTCCTTGCCGCAGGTGCAAGCTTTGCTCGATTTGCAGATCCAGAATCGAACGACTCCAGCCATTTTCTGCACATGCCACAGCATAAAACAGGGCAATATCGACATCCTTGATTTTTCCAAGAATTGTGCGAATATGCCCCCAGGGCAATTGTCCCACTGGCTGTGGGACAACTTCAAAACCAGGTGAAAAAAACAGGTAAAACTGACGCATGGCAAACAAACTAGTACGGGAAAATCCCTGAATGCCGGGATGCTCGGCCTGCAAATCCGCCGCTATTTGTTCCACCACGGCACCTCCCCAGCCCTGCGCCTGCTGCAACGTCACAATCTTCTGACCAATATACCAATACAAGCTCAGTAATTCATAATTGGCAGCCAGTATTGCCCTCGTTTGTGTCGTTTGAATCCGCTGCTTAATTTCACGAATTGCAAGCCGATAATCGCCATGAATGCTGATTGCGGTCATTTTACATCCTCCACGGCAAACATGCGGTTCAGAAACTCCGGCTCGATCTGGCGGATTTTCAGTCTCTTGGTAATTCCGCCTTCGGCCTCGGTGCTGGTGAATACAGCGGGGATGTTGTGGTCACCATTGATATAGACGATCTCGAATTTACTGTCCGTAGGATTGATGGCGAGCTTTTCGCACAAACGGTTCAATGTTTTGTAGTCTACCCGTTCCACATCACGCCAAAGCACCAGCGTTTTTTCACCCGTTGGCAACCAGCCGGTTATTGACACGAATCCAATATCTCTTTGCATATCGATATGTTTTACACGTAAACCGATCAGGTAATTGAAGGTTTCCACCAGGTCAATGGTGTGCTCTTCATAAGCACCAGCTGAATCCACCGCCACTTTGAGCTTGCAATCAAATGGTTTGTTGAAGTGTTCCACCGATAACAGCGAGCCACGGCTTTCGATGTCAAGCATATAACCCAGCAGGTAATCTTCTTTGGCTGATTGCGGAAGGGCATCGAACAGACTTTGTTGTGCTTTATTGCGGCACAGGTTCAGGTTGTTCAACGTGTCTTCGTAGCTCTCCAGCTTGAGCACTTTAAAGGCATGGGAAATACCCGTTTGCGGTGC
>JAFLJU010000591.1 GCA_022712835.1 Desulfobacteraceae bacterium | reverse complement strand
CTCACCAGATGAGCCTCCCGTCTGGAATTGTTTGTTGCTAAAATTGCCTGACAAGAGTTTTTGACCGTTAAAAGAGGTGTCCTGGGCAATATTTCCTAGGCTTTCAAGGGCGGTTTCAATCTCTGTCTGGATTGCCTGCCGGCTTTCAGTGGATTGGGAGCCGTTTGCCGCCTGGATGGCTTTTTCCCGGATATTTTGAATAATGTCCGATGCCTGACCCAGGGCACCATCTGCTATCTGTGTGATGGAGATGGCATCATTTGAATTTCTTATGGCCTGGCCAAATCCCTTTGCCTGGCTGCCAAGGGTATTGGCAATCACCATGCCGGAAGCATCGTCTGCGGCCTTGTTGATTCTTTTTCCCGTTGAAAGACGTTCTAATGATTCTGATAGGGCCTGGTGGCCTTTCTGCAATTGTAAATGGGAAAAAGCGCTATTCGTATTTGTATTTATTGTAAATCCCATAGTGGCCTCCTTACACGTTTACGTTTATCCCTATATTATATAGACAATTTATCAAAAATCAAGAAAACTCTTTTAATTACAAAGACATGGGGTTAGATCAAGGCCCGGATTCTTTGCCAGGCGGGTTCCGGAATCTGGGCACCGATGATCTGGCACACCTCGTATCCACAGGCAGATCCGAGCTGTCCACTTTTCTCAATGGAGAACCCATTGGCAATGCC
The DNA here is from genome assembly GCA_022712835.1 of Desulfobacteraceae bacterium. Next base: position 2,190 of record JAFLJU010000591.1, on the reverse strand, counting down.
GAACAAAAAGCCAGCTGCCCATAGATCCCCGGCCCCGGTTGTGTCCACAGGATCATTGCCGGATACCGGATCAATTCGGGTAATTTTACCATTATAAGAGACAAAACTGCCTCTTTTCCCCACCTTCAAAATGGCATAGGTTACATCCTGGGACAATATTTCCATGGCAGAACTCTCATCGGTAAATCCTGTATAGGCTTTTGCCTCATCTTCATTGGCAATGAGAATATCCACGTATTCTTTGACAATATCTTTTAAAATAGTTTTTGAGGCATTGACCACCTCAAAGCTGGCAAGATCCAGAGCAATCAGGGAACCTGCCGCTTTTGCCGCCTTCACCGATGCCATCATCAGATCCGGGTTGAATAGCAGATATCCTTCAATTACGCTGATGGCGGTGTCCTGGAAGAGTTCCGGTGTGATACTAATGGGAGAAAGCTCTGTGGAAGCCCCGAGAAAAGTGAACATGGAGCGCTGGGCATCCGGGGTGATCACGGATAATACTTTGCCTGTGGGAGAGGGAGAGATGGAAAGCCGTGGTTCCACATGGCAGGAGATAATCTGGGATTCAAAGGTCTGGCCATAGGTATCCTCTCCCCGGCGACCGATAAACCGGGCGTCTCCCCCTAAATTCCCCACCCCTACAATGGTGTTACAAGCAGCCCCTCCGGGTACAATCATGGGAGTTTGGGTGGTTTTGGATAGAATCTGCTCAATGTCATGGTCCTCAACAAGGGTCATTCCGCCCTTTGTTTTTCCAAGATCTTGCAAGAATTGATCGGTTTCATTGATGAGTACATCCACCAGGGCGGATCCAATCCCCGTGATTCGTTTGTTTGTAATTTTCGACATAAATTTTCTCCAAAAAATGTTGTTACCTGCCCCTGGGGGGCTGATTATTATTTGCGTTTTTATTAGAGTAATACCGGTGAATCATAAAAGTTGTGACCCAATTGTCAAGGAAATTCTGGTATATTATACAAATATGAACATATCTTGATATATTTTTCAGCGGCCATTGACAAATCCTCCATAAAAAATTATGAATAGGGTACAATTTTAGTATTTGTAATCAGTCTCGTCTAAAATATTTGAATTAAGATATTTAGAATTCAGATATTTAAAATTAAGACAATGATTATCATCAAATAAAAGGAGTTTGAAATGTCAGAAAAAAGATCATCCTTATTTACATCTGAGTCCGTTACAGAGGGCCATCCTGATAAAGTGGCAGACGCTATTTCCGACAGTATTTTGGATGCCATTATGGCAGAAGATAAAAAATGCCGGGTTGCCTGTGAAACAATGGTGACAACCGGTATGGCAATTGTGGCGGGTGAAATTACAACCGATTGCTATGTGGATATTCCCCAGGTGGTTCGAAATACCATTAAAGATATCGGGTATAATTCCTCAAATATGGGGTTTGACTGGCAGACCTGTTCGGTTCTCACAAGTATCGATCAGCAGTCTGTTGATATTGCCCAGGGGGTTGATGAGGGCGAAGGGCTTCATAAGGAGCAGGGAGCAGGTGATCAGGGGTTGATGTTCGGGTTTGCATCAAATGAAACCGAAGAACTCATGCCCATGCCCATTGTTTATGCCCATAGATTGACCAAACGTCTGGCCCAGGTCCGGAAGAATGGTGCCCTTGATTTTTTGAGACCCGACGGCAAATCCCAGGTGACCATTGAATATGTGGACGGAAAACCTGTCCGGGTGGACACCATCGTTGTTTCCACCCAGCATTCTCCGGATGTCACCCATGATGACCTTAAGAATGCGGTCATTAAAGAGGTAATCAAAAAAGTAATTCCCGAAAATATGATTGACGGGGATACCCGGTTTTTCATCAATCCCACCGGCCGGTTTGTCATTGGCGGCCCCATGGGAGATTGCGGGGTGACCGGACGTAAAATCATTGTGGATACCTATGGCGGTCAGGGCAGCCATGGGGGAGGGTGTTTTTCCGGTAAGGATCCCTCCAAGGTGGATAGAAGTTCTTCTTACATGGGACGATATGTTGCGAAAAACATGGTGGCGGCAGGGTTAGCAGACAAGTGTGCAATCCAGGTGGCCTATGCCATCGGTGTTGCTGAGCCTGTTTCTTTGCTGGTGGATTTCATGGGCACCGGTAAAATTTCCGAAGTCCGGGCCATTGAAATCGTGAACGAGGTCTTTGACCTGAGA